>CAITIF010000032.1 GCA_903892365.1 uncultured Pirellula sp.
GCGACAGTCCAAGAAAAAGCATCGCCCCCCCAACAACCCACCACAAGGCAGCGTTCGGAACCCGCAGAGTTTTCACAATCGACTTGGTCCAGGATCGATTGACCAATATCAAACTCACATTCGAAACCACGAGCGTGGTGAAGCTAAGAGCGATTGCATCGTCGGAATTGAGCCAGCCCCAAATAGCCGACAAGTAAATGGCCAATACCACCAACAGCGAACTCGCACCCTGCAAGACCCCCAGCCCAATGAGCCGACTTCCAAACATAGGAAGCTTCGGGTCTCGCGGCGGACGACTCATTACATCGTCGTCGTCAGGCTCAGCCTCAAAAACCACAGAACAAGCCGGATCAATTACCAGTTCCAAAAATAAGATATGTACGGGCATCAGCGCGATAGGACTGCCTAGCAAGACCGGAACGATCGACATCCCAGCGATGGGAACGTGGACGGCAACAATATAAGTCATGGCTTTTTGAAGATGATCGTAGATGCGACGCCCCATACGCACCGACCGAACGATCGAAGCAAAGTCATCGTCTAACAAAACGAGCGCAGCCGCTTCGCGGGCGACGTCAGTCCCTCGCCCCCCCATCGCGATCCCAATGTTTGCCGCCTTCAAGGCCGGAGCGTCGTTGACACCATCCCCCGTCATCGCAACGATTTCCCCATTGGACTTCAAGGCATTCACCAACCGTAACTTTTGCTCGGGAATCATACGAGCAAACACATTGACTGTTTTCACCCGCCGACTCAGTGCCGTATCGTCCAGCTGCTCTAGCTCTGGCCCCGTCATCACTTCGTCGATCGGCTGAATCCCCGCCTGCTTTGCGATACTCTTGGCAGTTGTAGGATGATCCCCTGTAATCATGACAATGCGAATCCCAGCCGCATAACATTCGCAAACCGCAGCAGGCACCGAATCGCGCACTGGATCAGCCAAGCCGACCAAACCTAAATAATCGAAGTCAAAATCATGCTGCTCCTTGGGCAACACTTGATTGCCAAAATTTCCTCTTGCAACCCCCAAAACTCGAAGCCCATCGGCTGCCATCACCGCAACTTGATCCTCAATGATTTTCATTTGCTCTACGGACAAATGACATAAATCCGCGATCGCTTCCGGTGCTCCCTTGGTCGCAAGAGTCAAGTTGCTGCCACTGGTAGACTTCCATACCTGAGACATGGCTAACAAGCTTGGCGACAAGGAATAACCTCGTTCAAGTTCCCAGTCACCATGCATATGCTCTGTCTTGGCAAGGTACTTGTTTCCAAGCTCGTAAAACGCTTTTTCCATCGGGTCGAACGGGTCTCGCTGACTAGCTAAAATCCCAAACTCAATGATCTCATGGAATTCTTCGGGCAACGTGGGATTGCTGTTGTTGACGACCGAGCGAAGCTGATGAACCTTACCACCCATCGCTAAAGCCTGGACCTCCATTCGATTTTCAGTCAATGTGCCGGTTTTATCAACGCACAGGACAGTCGCAGATCCCAACGTTTCAATCACCGGAACATGCCTGGCCAGAACCTGAATCTTGGACAATCGCCATGCACCAAGGGCAAGAAAGATCGTCAAAACCACGGGAAACTCTTCCGGCAGCATCGCCATCGCCAAGGTGATGCCAATCAAGATCCCTTGCAACCAATCACCACGCGTTAATCCATACAGCACTACCACCAACGTGCATAAGCAACCCCCGAAGATTGCAATCCTTGTCACCAGCAATCCAACTTCCAACTGAAGCTTGGTGCCTCCGATCTCAACCGACTGCAGCGCCTTGCCGATATTACCCATCTCGGTCGTGGAACCTGTCGACAAGACTTTCGCCAATCCTTGTCCCTGCACGACAAGCGACCCAGAAAAAACAAAAGGAAGATCGTCTCCACCGGGTCTTGTAATCTTTTGAAAGCCATCCCAAGGAACCTTTCGAACCGGAACGGATTCACCGGTCAGTAACGACTCATCGGTTGCTAAGCCTTCACTGGACAAGACGGCGGAGTCGGCCGGGACACGATCACCTTCAGCCAAAACAATCAAGTCATCAACGACAACTTCACGCCCCGCGATCCGCTTCCGCTGACCGTCGCGAATCACCAAAGCGCGGGGACTCGATAAATCCCTCAGTGCCTCCAAGGCATGTTCGGTCTTTCGCTCTTGATAAAGTGTGATCCCCAAAACGACGAAAACAAAACCAAGCAGCATCAAAGCCTCTTGAACATCCCCCAGCAGCAAATACAACGTCCCGCACGCGATCAGCAACAGAAACATGGGCTCGCGCACCACTCCCCAAGTAGTTGCCCAAATGCTCTTGGATTTTGTTGTGGGAAGTTCGTTGTAACCATGCAGTTCAAGCCGATTTGCAACTTCCGAAGCATTCAACCCTATCGTTGATTCCATAGTAAATTTGGTATCGGTCATAGTTGTTTCAAAACATTCGCTTTCTCATTTTCTGTCCACATGGAAGCATTAAAGGTCATGCCCTGTCCGTCGCCTCGTACTTCCATGAGCAGCTATCTAGAGTAAACCAAAGGATAAAACCGAGACGATTATCTTCCAAAACGAAAATAGCCGACGCAGCAAGCAACCTGTCGGTCGCCACCACATCGGCCTACTGTGCATTACGCCCCTCAATCCATGTCGAATTGAGCTACGCATGCGTTCGTCTTCCGAAATGTCTCATATGCATTCGTTCGTTTCTAGTCTCATGCAACCTACCAGGATATACCTGGAAAACAAGGGGGACGACAAGGCATTAGCATCGACCATGGAAAAAGTAAGGCACATGACATTCACCGAAATCCCAAACCTTCTGGTGGCCCTCTAGCGGTATTGAGCTAGCAACAACAGTGTGGCGGTGTGCAAATCTGTGCAATACCGTGCAACGGATTCAACATGACTCGTACGGACGATGCGACTCACCGATTTTAATCTTTGATCCGGCACCCTTAACTGCCTCACTATTTCGAAGAAGGGATTGTTTGAGTTGCATGAATATGCCTGATAACCAAATTGACTTTGAACCCATCAAAAAATGGGCAACCATTCCAGCCGCTGATATTCCTGCTGGCTCGATGGATCAATGCGACCATATTGCATTCCAACATACAAATCTTATCCAGCCCCATGTCGTGTTTCTGAATGTCGCCTCGGTCAACTTTCGGATTCTGAATGCAAGTATCAATGCATTCGATATTCTTGGCATCGATTTTAACAACCTGCTGCATCGGGAATTGGATGATCAATTGCTCAGTGGTGCAAATCGATTACGATCCAAGCTATCTGGTCAACCGCACAACAAGAAGTATGCAATCGTGGATCTTTCTTTGGTCAACCACCGTGGGGAGCGGTTGCTTGCTCGAGTTTCCAACAAAGGGGCTCGGTGGTTTTTTGAAATCGAAAGCTGGATCAGCCACCATGATTTGCGAGTCGACGAAATCCCCCTGTTGCCAGTTGCTGTCCATGATTTGACAAAGAACGCAAATAGGATCGACGAACTTAGCCCTGCGATCGAGCTGATTCGCCATTCGCTTTGCCTTGATCATTGCTTATTGTATCGCTTTGACAAAGAGTTCAACGGAGAGGTCATCGCGGAATCGTGTAGCTCCAGAAATCACCAACGCTATTTAGGCCTGCGCTTTCCAACTCGAGATGTTCCGCTCAGCGCACGACGTATGATGCAAGCGGTGACGGTTAGAACTGCCGCCGACCAATCCCTGGATGGCGTTCCTATCCAACCGCGTTTCGATCCGGAAACTGGTCAGGACTTAGATCTTACCGACGTTCGAGCGCGAGGTTCGGTGAAATCATGCCAATCGTTTTATTCCAATCTCGGTGTTCGCGCGAAATTGGTCCTGCCACTGCAATCAGGCGGTTCGTTGTGGGGGATGATAACATGCCATCATCACGATCCACTCCGAATTAGCCCAACTCTCGACCCCTACTTGATTACCACGGCAAGCTTCATGGGATGTGCAATCGAACGAATCCAGCGAGAAATCGTTAAAACTGCCGAAAAGCGAGGGCGGGCCGCCATTCGAGTTTTGTCCAACCGAAGCCCCAGTTCCGCTGATACGCTCGGTTATCTACAAGAACACATCGACGATTTTAAAGGATTGATTCCCTGCGGAGGCATGATACTGCGTATCGCAGGCAACACGCTGACCTCAGGGAATGTGCCTCATGATTCCGAAATGCCGTTATTGCTCGATACCCTTTGGGACTCCGCCCTCGGGAACGGAATTGCAACGAACAACTTACCCAGCAAATTCCCCACATTAGCGCCACTTGCCAGCGTGGCGTGCGGTGCTCTCGCAATACCCCTAGGCACCCATCGGCGAGATATCGCGGTTTGGATACGCCCCGAACAAATTGAAACCGTGAACTGGGCAGGACGCCCCGATGAGAATGTTCATTTCGACTCCTTCAACAAACCATACTTGTCACCTAGAAGCAGTTTCGAACTATGGAAGTCCCATGTGAAAGGCACCAGCGTTTCGTGGACGGACGAAGAGATCGCCTTGGCGGATTCAGCATCCTTGCAGCTCGCACTTGTCGTGTTGGGTTGGTATGCTGCACAAGCGAGTGTCGCAAAGAACGAATTCTTCGCATGCATTAGCCACGAACTGCGGACTCCTTTGACCGCGATACTCGGTTACGCTGATTTACTAAGCGACGAAATCAATCCCGATATCGCTCCGAAACCTAGCGATGATTACGTTGAAACTATTCGACGCAACGGCTTACACTTGCTGAAGGTTATCGACGACGTATTGGACATGGCAAAAATCGAATCAGGCAAGCTGAATGTCGAACGCATCCAAGTCGATCTCCAAAGCTTGGTATGCGATGTTATGGTGCTGATGCGAGCCCGAGCTGACGAGAAACATCTCAAACTACAGCTCGTGTTCGAAACGGATGTCCCTAAATTCATTTCAACAGACCCAGTTCGACTTCGCCAAATTTTACTCAACCTACTAGGGAACGCGATCAAGTTTACCGAGGTAGGCAAAGTATCTTTGATCCTTTCGATGAGCTCATCTTTGAATGAACTTTTGACATTCGAAGTGGTCGATAGCGGAATCGGAATGACGTCCGTTCAGCTGGCTCGGCTATTTCAAGCATTCACTCAGGCTGACTCAAGTACCACTCGCAAATTTGGTGGCTCAGGCTTGGGGCTGATGATCAGCAAGAACTTGGCACAGCTGTTGGGAGGGAATGTTTCCGTCTCCAGTGTGCCCGGGCGGGGGAGCAAATTCTGTGTATCAATCGCTACGGGCCCCATCGATTCATGCCCACTCATCCGGTCCGCCTCAGACATGGTCATGGAATCCCTTCCCAACAGCCGGTCCGCGAAGCCAAAACAACCCGAATTTCCAGTGATCGATGGGAAACGTATCTTGCTACTTGAGGACGGTGTGGACAATCAAAAGCTCATTACGTTCCTGCTAAGTAAAGCAGGAGCCATAGTGACTATCGCGGACAATGGAAAGCTCGGACTGGAATTGCTGACCATAAATGGCTCTGTCGATGGATCGCTTGTTCTGCCCATGGATTTTGATCTCATCTTGACGGACATGCAAATGCCCGAAATGGATGGATACACGGCAGCCCGTTTGCTCCGAGAAAAAGGGTGCGATATCCCAATCATTGCCCTTACCGCGTTTGCCATGAAGTCCGACGCCAAGAAGTGCATCGAGGCGGGATGCGATGACTATCTTTCGAAACCACTCAGCAAAAATGAACTGCTCCGAAAAGTCGCGACTTGGTTGGTAGAGAGACCCGAACCATCCTCCGCCTTGCCCGGCGGCTAATTGCCATCAAAACAACTACACCACAGGATGGCTTTCCAAAAACGCTGACGCAAAAACCTACGAACACGTCAAAGTTTCATCAAAATCCGGGTTCTCACGGGGAACTATTCTTGCGACAATTTGTGAAACTTGTCCAAGTCTGGTTTTAATCACTCCCAATATTCAGTTCGTACCATGCCCCAGAAATCTCGCTTTTCAACTTCCCAAACAGCCTACCGGGCCATTGGGGGCGTCTCTAGGCTCGCACTATTTGCCATCGCTTCGCTGGGATACCAATCTTCGTCGACAATCTACGCTTCGGAAACGGAACTGCCACCAGACGCAGCCAACGCAGCCGCGGAAACTTCTGGAACAGTGCCGATAGGCAGCCAGATTGCAGATGTCCGGTTAACGGATTCCCTTGGCAAGGAATATTCCATCTCCGATTTTCAATCCAAGCATGCTGTCGTCTTCGCCTTCCTCGGTACACAATGCCCGCTCGCGAAACTCTACTCGGCAAAGCTAGTGGAACTGGAACGAAAGTATCGCGACCAGAACGTTGCTTTTGTTGCCGTCAATTCTAACGTGCAAGATAGCCTCGCGGAAATGAACGCTCATGCTCGCAAGTATGGAATCGAATTTCCGTTTCTTAAGGATCCCTCGCAAACACTTGCCGATGGTACCGGTGCAACTCGGACCCCCGAAGTGTGTGTGGTCGATAATCAATTGAGAATTCGCTACCGCGGACGGATTGATGACCAGTACGGGATTGGATACACCAAGGACCAACCAACCAAAACAGAACTGGTTGACGCGTTGGATGCGATATTGAGCAACCGCGACATCGGATCGACCGCTGTCTCAGCGCCCGGTTGCCTGATCGGACGCGGACCTCGCGAACCCAACAAGCATGGATCGGGTCTTGAAGTTACGTATGCCGGGCAAATAAGTCGTATCCTGCAAGCTCGATGCATTTCCTGCCACCACGAGGGGGAGATTGGGCCGATGGACTTGAACAAGTACGAAGACGCGGCTGCTTGGGCTGATATGATCGCAGAAGTCGTGAGCGATCGTCGTATGCCTCCGTGGCACGCTAGTCCCGAACACGGGACCTTTGAAAACGACCGCCGCATGCCTCAAGAAGAGATCGAAGCAATCCAGTCATGGGTGAAAGCCGGCGCACCTCGCGGGGATGCGAGCCAGGAACCCGAACCTCTAAAATTTGTCGCCGGCTGGCAACTTCCCCGCGAACCTGACTTGGTCATCGCAATGCGCGACACACCATTCGATGTTCCCGCACGGGGAGACGTCAAATACCAATACTTTGTAGCAGACCCCAACCTCAACCAAGATACCTGGGTCAATGGAATGGAGATCGTCGCTGGAAATCCATCCGTCGTGCACCATATTCTGGTATTCGTTCGGGATAAAGGCAGCAATAAAAAATCACTCAATGCAGAACGAGGGTTTCTTGCGGGCTACGTACCAGGGACTCGCGTTCAAATGATGCCTGAAGGACTTGCAAAACGTATTCCTGCAAACAGCGAACTTATCTTTCAAATCCATTACACCCCCAATGGAACCGCCCAAACCGACCTAAGCAAAATTGGATTCTGGGTCGTCGATGCCAAAAATGTCACGCACGAAGTTCAGACGACAAGCTCAGTTCAACCGGAACTGAAGATTCCTCCCAAAGAGGCGAACTACAAAACGACCGCCATGCAGCCTGAAGAACTACCTGAATGCGAACTGCTTTCCATGAGCCCTCACATGCACGTCCGAGGAAAGTCTTTTCGCTACAGCGCTATCTATCCCGACGGAAAAAAGGAGATCCTCGTCGATGTTCCCCAGTACGACTTTAACTGGCAAACAGAGTATCGATTGAAGGAGAAAATGAAGCTACCAGCTGGAACTCGAATTTTTTGTGAAGCTAGCTTCGACAATTCAGCCGGCAACTTGAACAATCCAGACCCCAATGCCTGGGTCTACTGGGGTGACCAAACCTACGAAGAAATGATGATCGGATACTTCCACATCTCGGTCCCCGTAGATCCCACAGCTGGTAAGGCTGCCGAACTCAAAAAGGCATCAGGACCAAAGCGTCCAACCCCGATCCAGATCTTCACCATGCTCGATACCGATCAGGATGATCGACTTCTCAAAAGCGAAGTTCCAAAGCAACTGATTCCGACGTTCGAAAAGCTCGATAAGAATCGCGACGGGATCCTCGAAAAATCGGAAGTGCCCCTCTAGCGAATGCGAGACATTGAACCAATCATCCGCGCCATCGCTGACGCGGGTGGAATCGCGTATCGGGTGGGTGGATGCGTCCGCGACCAAATACTCGGCATTTCGAATAAAGACCTCGATATCGAGGTCTATCATCTGGAAGCGAGCACCCTCGCGAAACTGCTATCGCGATTCGGTCATGTCAACGAAGTCGGAGTTTCGTTCGGCGTTATTAAGCTCAGCATGCCTCATTCGGGAGAAGTGGACTTCACACTTCCTCGGCGGGAAAGCAAAGTCGGCCGAGGGCATCGCGGCTTTCAAGTCGAACTCGATCACTCCATGACAGTCCACGAGGCAGCCCTCCGCCGCGATTTTACAATCAATTCAATCTACCAGAACGCACACAATCTGGAATTGATTGACCCCCATGGCGGCATCGGCGACCTGAAGGCGAAAAGACTCAAGGCTACCAGCGAACACTTTGTGGAAGATCCGTTGCGAGTTCTCCGAGGGATGCAGTTTGCCGCTCGTTTCGATGCGACCTTAACCCAAGATACTGTGGTAATGTGTCGCACTCTTTTGCCAGAGTATCCGACTCTCGCGAAAGAGCGGATTTGGACGGAGTGGTTCAAGTGGGCCACCAAAGGGGCCGTTCCAAGCAAAGGGTTGGTCGCACTCCACGATTGCGGTTGGCTGTCTTGCTACCCCGAAATCGCGAGTCTTCAAGGTGTTCCGCAAGATCCACAATGGCACCCTGAAGGGGATGTTTGGATTCACACCTTGCATGTGTGCGATGCTGCCGCAAAAGTTGCCGACCGTGAACAGCTCGATGATTTCGAACGAAGCGTCCTTTTGTTCGCTGCACTGTGCCATGATATTGGAAAACCCTGCTGCACTGCTTTTGAGAATGGGCGATGGAGATCCCCCGGGCATGCTCAAGAAGGTGTGCCCTTGGCCAGCTCATTCTTGAACCGGATAGGATGCCCTACCGCAATTTCAGAAGTGGTGCTCCCGTTGGTTGCTGAGCATATGGTGCATTTTGAAGCACCCGTTTCCATGCGTACCGCTCGACGGTTGTCCGTACGTTTAGGCAAGGCTTCACTGGTCCAACTTGGACGATTGGTCGAATCCGATCTCAGCGGACGTCCACCTTTGCCTCAACAACAATCCGAAGCGATGCAGCAACTGCTGGATCTGGCCCTGGATATGAAAATCGAAC
>CAITIF010000033.1 GCA_903892365.1 uncultured Pirellula sp.
AATAACGAAGTGGCATTTGTATTCCTTGGAATTTCGACATTCCTTGTTCGAAATTCGATAATGATTGGTAAATGGCAAAGTAGATGCCAGTGGGCTAACGCTCGCTGCTCAAGAGGACGAAACAGCGTTAACAACTCACCGGTCGGTTAAGCGAGAATCCCTTGAACGACTTCGCCGTGCACATCGGTTAGACGAAACTGCCTTCCCTGGAATCGGTAGGTTAGTCTTGTATGGTCGATACCACATAAATGCATGATGGTCGCTTGCATGTCGTGAACATGCACTGGGTTTTCGGTAATGTTCCAGCCGTAATCGTCCGTGCTGCCATGAACGGCTCCTTTCTTCACGCCACCGCCGGCCATCCACCAGCTGAAGGCGCGGCCAAAGTGATCTCGCCCTGTTGGCTTCAAAGGATCCCCTTGTCCAAAAGGAGTCCGTCCAAATTCGGCCCCCCAAATCACTAAGGTATCTTCCAACATGCCTCGATCTTTCAGATCTTGTACCAGGGCCGCAGCTGGAGCGTCCGTATCCAGGCATTGCTGTTCCAGCTGCGTATGCAAGTTTCCATGTTGATCCCAGCCTGCATGCATTAACTGGACGAAACGCACACCTCGTTCTAGCAATCGTCGCGCCACCAAACAGTTGTTGGCGAATGTTCCTTTCGCGAGCGCGTCTGGTCCGTATCTTTCAATGGTCGAAGCCGACTCTTTCGAAAAATCAATTAGGTCCGGCACGCTGGTTTGCATACGAAATGCCATTTCGTATTGCGAAATCCGAGTGTCAATCTCAGGGTCGCCATAGTCGGCCAAGTGCTGCTGATTCATGGCGGCGATGTCGTCTAGCAAAGCGCGTCGCCCCTCGCGGGACATCCCATTCGGGTTCGCCAAATAAGGCACCAAGTCACCTGTGTTACGGAATCGAACCCCTTGGAAACGGCTAGGCAGAAAACCGCTTCCCCAGTAGTAATCAAAAAAGAGCTGCCCACAGGTTTTTGCCTTATCGCTGGAGGTCATCACCACAAACGTAGGAAGCTCATCCGTTTCGCTCCCTAATCCATAGGAAAGCCAAGAGCCCAAGCTGGGGCGGCCAGGAACCTGCGAGCCAGTCAGGAAAAAGGTCACTCCGGGTGCATGGTTTACGGCTTCCGTATTCATCGAACGGACCAACGTTATCTCGTCCGCGACACTTCCAATTTTGGGCAGCATCGAACTCAGCTCAAGACCCGAGTTGCCATACTTCTGAAAGGGCTTAATCGATGGAACGCAGGGCCACTTGCCATACCCGCTCGACATGGTGGAAAGTCGCGTGGTCCCTCGGACGGAATCTGGGATATCTTTACCTTCCATTTCACGAAGAACAGGCTTGGGATCGAACAGGTCAATGTGCGATGGACCTCCTCCTTGCCAAAGCAACACAACGCGCTTTGCTTTCGCCAGATGGTGCGGCAAATCGGCCAGCCCTTGCAGACCCGAACCGCCAGCAGCCTGCAGATTTCCATTCCCCAAAAGGGACGCCAAGGCGGCGGCACCAACACCACTTGCGGTAGATCCAAACAACTGGCGCCGATTCACTCTGGCGATATTCTGTTGAACTTCATTTTCCATGGTTGTCTTCCTTCTGCAGCTTGAGACCACTTGTGTTTGGGATCACTTGTGTTTCGGAACGGGCTTGTTTTGATTTTGCGAGAGGCTATTCCCGCGTTAATGATTCGTCGAGATTGATCATGGCCAAACAGACCGCCGATAAAGCCGCATGCGATACTACATCAAGCGATTTATCCCGGGAGGCTACGCCGGTCGCAATGAACGCTTCCGCACCGGGCAAGTTTGCCGCAAAAAATTCGCGTTGCTTCTGCAGTGCTTTTTGAAGCATCCCCATCTCAGAGTCGCTGGGCACGCGGCATAAGATATTTCGAAACGCAAATCGCAACTGATCCTCTTGGTTCGCAGAATGAAGCATTCCGTTTTGAGCCAAGACGCGAGCCGCTTCGACCCATGTGGGATCGTTGAGAGTTGTCAACGCATGCAAAGGAGTGCTGGTCAAGGAGGAACGCACGCGGCAGGTTTGTCGATTCGATCCGTCGAACATGTTGGCTGGCCCCACCGTTCGGCGCCAGAACGTGTACAGACTGCGTCGATAAAGATCTTGGCCGGCCGAAGCCGGATAAGTAAAATCCCGCTCCTTGGTAATTGCGAGCGATTCCCAAATTGCATCAGGTTGGTACGGGTACACCGGCTTGCCTGCAATTCGTTTGTCCAAAAGATTGGAGGCCGCTAAAGCCCAATCGCGCAAGATCATCGAAGGCATGCGAAAGCGACTTGATCTTGCAAACAATCGGTTTTCGATATCAATCGATCGCAACTCTGGCGAGACCTTGCTGGACTGTTTGTAGGTCGCGCTGTTAACGATCAAGCGAGTCATCGCCTTCATGTCCCAACCCGATTCGCGAAAATTCACCGCAAGCCAATCTAGCAACGACAGATGGATTGGATATTCGCTCTGAACCCCAAAGTCTTCGGCGGTCTTTACGATCCCAAGACCAAAGAAGTGCTGCCACATTCGATTCACTTGCACTCGAGCCGTTAGCGGATGCTCTGGTGAAACCAACCACTGCGCAAAGCCAAGTCGATTGCGAGGTGCATCGGCAAGCATGGGTGGCAGAAAGCCTGGGGTTTCAAACGTCACTTTTTCCTCGGGCTTCAAGTATTCGCCACGGGACAAGACGTTGGATTCACGCGGCCTGCTGTCGCTCATGATCATGACGCGAGGAAGATGGTCAGCTCGATAAGCATTCAACTGATTGCGTTGGTCGATCAACCGCCCCAAGATAGGAAGCTTGTCGTTCAAGCTGGGGCGAACCTTCTCTTCAAAATGCTTCCGCAAGTCTAACTCAACTTGCTTCTTTTCATCCTCAGATCGTTCTGCGTCCGGCTTCGCAAGAAGCTTCGATAGCGATTCCGACAGTCCTTTGGTTTCGTTGGGTTTATCGCTTGCCAGTACTGCGGCCCGCCAACCAAAGTAGGCCGCGTCGAGCAAGGGCGCAGCTTCTTTATCAAGTTCGGCAATCTTGGCTTCGAATTCGGCAAACTTGAGTTTGTTCTCTTCGGTAGGTAATTCAAGATACGGCGATGCGACTCGGATACGCGAGGAAATGTATTCCGGCACCCCTGATTCAGGAACTCGATTGAACAAGTCTAGAAAGCGATAATAGTCCTTTTGCGAAATCGGGTCATATTTATGATCGTGGCATTGAGCACACGCGACCGTCAGCCCCAACCAAGTCGTTGCCGTTGTAT
>CAITIF010000034.1 GCA_903892365.1 uncultured Pirellula sp.
ACCCTGCACCAGCCGCTTTAACTCCTCCATCTCTTGGAGCATGGGGCCTAGCTGTCGACGATGGTGCCAGTGCTACCGACAATGCATCGACCGATCTCACGTTGAAAGGAGCGATTCAAGCTGGCACAAGTCGCAGCGGCGTCTCAGGGCAGCTCATTCAATTTGACGTCGACGGCGATGGTGCACCGGATGGCTCGACTCTCACCGATGCGGATGGCAAGTTTTCCTTCACGCCTAGCGGTTTAGCCGTAGGTGCTCATACCCTCAAGACGCGCCTCATCACATTTGATCCAGATTTGGGGATGATCCAAGGAGCTTGGTCGAGTATTTCGGTCACTCAAACCGCATTGGTGGTAACGAAGGTTGCCACTTTAGGATTGGTAAGTGACACCGGTACGGCTGGAGATGGTGCCACGGCCAACGTCGCTGTACAAGGTACGGTCACTGGGCCATCGGTAGGCAACGTATTGATCTTCTTCGATGTCGATGGTGACGGCTCACCCGATGGCAATGCGACCACCAATGCGGCTGGTGCATTCAGCTTCACTCCTACAACGCCCGACAATGAAGGCTTCGTGCAAGTCGATGCGTGGCTGGCACGCGGCGGTTCGCCGTCCGACAGCACCTCGCGCACCTTCCGTTTCGTATATTCTTCAGCCCCGAACGACAGCAGCGCTCAAGCCCTGGTAACGGAGCTGGCGACCTTTGATTCGGCATGGCAAAACGCGAATACGACTCTGGAACAAGGCATCGCCGCTGCCAAAGGTGCACTGAAATCATCGTTACAAACAGCGGATGCAACCTATCGACAAGAGATGTCGACCGCCATGAGTTTGTATCAGTCGACCCGTTTGTCGACGGTTACCGCCTATCGAGATCAACTACGAGCGGCCGAGTTTCAGCTCGGTACATCGCTGAGCGCGGCTGAAGCGGCATTCCTCAATCAAACATCCGGACAATCGTATGGAACAGACCCTGAGTTTGTATGGCCTATCACGCCGCCAGAAGATGCGTTTGTCATTCCCAACGACGAAGATCAACCAGCACCGCCGAAGTACTATGGGCTCGATGCAGGCCCAACCTTGGATGTTGGTACGCATCCTAACGCCTTGCAACTCGCGGCCATCTCCGACTCCAACGCGGCCACAGCCAAAGCTGCAGCGCTAGCAACCTACAATCAGGCACGCAATCAAGCCAGCACGACCGCAGCCTCCGAGCGAGCTACTGCCTTTCAGCTCTTTGCTACGTCAGTTTCGCAGAGTCGCGCCACGGAAGCCGCCCTGTTAGCGCAATTAAAGCATCCCACGATTGATGTCGGTACGGAAAGCCAAAGTCTATTCGATGCTCAGCAGGCGTTTACTGACCAAAAGAATGCCTCCATTACCACAGCAGAGCAAACTTACACCATCAACGTTCAAAACGCCACACAAGCGAGCATCACTGCCAAAGAACAAGCACAAGCCACAAGAAGCAGTCAAATTGCGGCAGCGTGGGCTGCTTACAATCAAGCTCTGAACGGCGGACCTCTGCTACCAGAACAAGAGCAACAGCTGGCACAGACCCGCGACGCGGCCATTCGACAAGCATATATCGACTGCGAAAAAGCTTTTGCGGACGCGGACTATACGTGGGGTGTCGCAGTCTACACCGCCGCCAAAGTGCGATCTTTTGCTAATGCTGCAGCGACCTTCAACAGTGTGGCCTTGGCGGCTGAAGAAGCGCAAGGCATGCGCGACACCATTGCGGAAATGAATTATTGGATTCGCGATCAGAAGATCACTGCCGAATACAATAAGCTGGCCGCAATTGCCGAATCCGCAGAAAAACGTGCTCGTGATGAAGCGGATGCTGCACACAAAGAAGCCGAAACACAAATCAACGCAGCCTACAACCTAGTGAGCAGTGAAGCCGATGCGGACGATCAGAACACGAAGGAAAAATCATCCATACCGGTCAACTTGCTCTCACCCTTTGCAAGTTTCCTTGATACGCCAGCCGCACAATGGCAGTTGGCTGAAGCACAATTGACCAAGACCGCCACGGACTCGAAGTCGGATGCTAAGAAAAACAATACGAAGTCCAAAGCCGAAGAGGAGAAGGATGCAAAAATTGCGGCCAACAACGAGGCCAAGGCTCACGCTTACCGCGTTGCTGCAGCCCAGAAAGCCGCTGCTTTGGCCAAGGCTCAAGAGCAACGCGACCTACGGGATGCGGCGAACGATACTCGGTATCAATTAGACATTGATACCAGTATGAACATTTACCTGAAAGAAATGCGAGCCGCAGCAGCAGACAAGAAACACGTCGAAGATGTGGCAACTACGACCTACAACTTTAACATGTCATATGCCACTCACAATAAAACCAAGGGCTACGCCAATGCCCCATACATGGCCGATTTCCAAATGGCAGCCCCGTACGATTTAGCTGCGCAATCCACTTATTTCCAGGGACTAGCTGCTACTCAATACGACTTTGAAATTTCCATGGCCACCGTTTGGGAGACCTACCGTAAAGGACAAGCGGATGATACCTACAACAACATAGAGCTCCGAGCCCAACACGAATATTTCAATACCGTCGATTCGGAAACGACCGACCACGATACCAGAGTGGCCATTGCCACGTTCGTGTCCGTGTATGACGACATGCTGACCTCCATCATCACCACGGAAGCCAACAGTAGTGCCAATTCGTCATCGCAGTACAACACGCAAGTACTCCAGGCCTTACTGGCCATGTTCCTGGCCAATGCACAACACGATTTGGATTACGGAACTGAAGTCAGTGAGGCGGACCGCGATGAAAACGTCAACAAAACCACGACTAAATCAGCGAAGACGGTTGCCACGTATCAGAATCATCAAAGCCGAGTTGCAGAATTTGCAACCAGCCAAGCATCTCCGTGGGGACAACTTCAGTTGGACCTTGCCAATGCGGCCTTGTCCTTCCAAAACTTGTTCAAGACGGCTTTAGATACCTTTAAGACGAATTCTGAAGATCGAACATTTGCTTTCCTGGGTGACTATCTCCAAGAAATCAAAACGGCGACCGTCGGTGATGCCACTTCGGGCACCTCTTATGTGCAGAATGTGCTCGGCTCTCTGATGTCCTTTGTTTCCAGCACCAATAGCACCGGCCAAACACAGTTGACCAGTAAGATCGCGGCCTTAAAGGCATTTCAGATCGCCTTAAGTTTGGTTTACAAAAACTGGAACGTTCGTGTCGCGGAGATCGAACGAGACAAAAAGATCGCTGATGCGGACGCTTTGCGTGACTTCCTCCACGGCGAGGCCCTAGTTCTTAAGAATGCGGAACCTACGTTTGCGTATGCCCGTAAGAACCTGGCAATTGCCCAAGCTAAGTTCACGTTCAATCAAATCACCTCGGCGGAAATGGCGGCGGCACAAGCTAGCTATGCGTCGATTGTCGCATCAACCAATGCTCAAGTTGCCAGCCTACGAGAACCGCTCTTGTTGGCACAGCGAACTGCGGAAGGTGAAGCGATTCGCTTTAGAACGGTCGAAACCGCCAAAGCCGAACAGACTCGCGTCACCGATTCCTCGACCCATTACATCACTTGGGTGAATGCGGCAGGAACTGCCGATATCGCGGCGGCTAGTTCGCTGAAAACCAACGGTGACACTTTCGTTACAGCGGAAACCACACAAGCGACAACGGCCAACGATTCCACGTTGGAGGCCAATAAGACC
>CAITIF010000035.1 GCA_903892365.1 uncultured Pirellula sp.
CGTGCGAGCATTTTAAGTCGCCGGGCGATCTTGGCAACTTGTTCCTGTCGAGGTTCTTTCGGGTTGTCTGGATTGAGAAGTTGCAGGTAGTCGATGACGATCAAACCGAGCGGCCGCCCACCGGGTTTCCGCATTTCTTGTTGTGTGATGCGGCGAGCCACGGCCGCAACCTCGCTGACGGTACGGCTTGGTGCATCGTCGATATAGAGTGGAGCTTTGGCAATCTTACCGGCGTGAGCCAACAGACGCTTTTGGTCGTCTTGAGTGATGGTACCAACCCGAAGACGCGAACCATTCACCTTGGCGACAGAACAAAGCAGACGATCGACGAGCTCGATCGCATTCATTTCCAGACTCACAAACAACGTGGGGGCATTTTCTTTCATGGCCACATGTTCTGCGATGTTCATCGCAAAAGCTGTTTTTCCCATACTAGGACGAGCAGCCAGAATAATCAGTTCTCCATTATGGAGCCCACCGGTCATTTGGTCGAAGTCGGTAAAGTGGGTTGCAACACCGCTTTGAAGCTGTTCCCCTTGCATCCGCAAGTCGATCCGCGTCATGGCCGCTTTGAGCACTTCCGACACGGAAGCAGCCGAGTTCGCATTGCGTTCGTCTTGAATCTGAAAAATGCGCTGCTCCGCTTGCGACACGAGCTCTTTTGGATCTTGGCTTTCGTCGTAAGCATCGGCAAGAATGGAGGTCGAGGCATCGATCAGTCGGCGCAGAGTTGCCTTGCTTCGAACGATCTGGCCGTAGTAAACCGCGTGTGCCGCGTTAGGAACACTGTTCGCAAGTTTTGCAAGGTACGCAGCCCCGCCGATCAGCTCAAAGTCACCCGCCGACTTCAATTCGCTGACCAGCAAAGTAACATCGACTTTACGGCCAGTGTCGTGCATGTTGGTCATCGCCGTATACAGTTTACGGTGCGCGTCATCGTAGAAATCGTCGGGCCGAAGGGTCAGCGTCAGCTCGTTTGCAACGTCCGGATTCAACAACAGGCTTCCAAGCACTCCCATCTCTGCAGCCAAATCAAATGGGGGAGACCGATCCAGAATATTCGGAGCTTCCGCGTCCTTTTTCGATTTTGATTTACCATCTTTGCGAAAACGCTTTGGATCCATATCCATGCGAACACTCCCTTGAAAACCGAGAAAAAGCAGATGAGTCCTGAGCCAGACTCTCGAAAACCCATCCGCAAAATGCGTTCAAGGTTCAGAAGTCCTGACTAAGGGCATTTTAGCCAAACATCCACGATGCGACAGCTAAAACTAGATTTAGTGTGCGTGCCGTCGAAACCACAAAATTTGCTGAAAAGCAAAAAAGGCATGAACAACACCTGTCCTGTGGAAAACTTGGTTTTTCGTACTCGTACTCGTACTCAGCACCAGCGGTGCTCGTGCTCGACCAACGTGTTTCGAATACGAGTACCATTTCATTGAGTACGGGTACGATTGAAAGCCAAACGGAGCACCATCAAAACCAGCGCACGCGGTTCCGGTCCATCTTGTCGCTGCATGCTGGCTAACCCTATCGCCCCAGGAAAACAATTTCGGCAATTCGAGATATCGAACCATCTGGCTGCTAAGGGTTGACCATTAGCTGGCCGATAACTAGATTCGTATGCTCATGAGTAACGTTCCTTGGACTTCTAAAGCTTATTTGGGTTTGGCTCTATGCCTCATTGGGTTGATCATTTCGACTCCAGTGTTGGCTCATTCCCATTCTTGCTCCAATTCTCTACTTCTCGAAGAAAGCCAAATTGAATCTGGCTCGGACTCGGTGGAGTTAAGATTGGAGTTCGAGACCAACGGGCTTATTTCCAAATGCTGCCCTTCGGAGATTCTCTCTCAGCCTAACCTGCTTGGTTGGCTCTCTCCGGATCGCGTTGTCTTGCAATCCTGCTTGAG
The DNA here is from genome assembly GCA_903892365.1 of uncultured Pirellula sp. Taxonomy (GTDB): domain Bacteria; phylum Planctomycetota; class Planctomycetia; order Pirellulales; family Pirellulaceae; genus JBKCUI01. The sequence goes on from CAITIF010000035.1 coordinate 1,911, forward strand.
CTCGGCCAATAGCCAGCGTGGGCCGCCTGCAAGATAAACCGCACTGTCGAAGCAGACTTTTTATACGGATTCGGTAGTTCCGATTCTCAAACCATTTTGTGGTAACGCCCTGTTCCGGCCCCAACCAAGTGGTGATTGAGTACGGCAACAGCCTACCCACTCTTTTTTGTGACGGATGAATGGCCATGGTGAAATCGCATAGCGAAACCAATGGAACTTTAGCGAACTTGGATGAGCGAAGTGTCGAGCATTGGCTTGAACACGCATCGCATTTGCTTCCCTCGCAAGGTCCCATCAAGGTGTTTGTGCACCACAATACGCTGCACGCATTCGAGGATTCCAATTTCGACAACGGGGTCTTGAAGGGCCTGCAAGTTTACGGCTGCGAACCTTACTTCAGCGAAGATCGCTTTCGCAAAGAAATGAAAGCCGATCGCATTCAGGTTGCTGACCTAGAGCAGGTATTGCTGGAAGAGCTAGGGGACGAATCGGATCGCCTGATTGCAGGGTTCGGGACGCGATTCGCCCTGCAACTGGCGATGATGAAACACCCATTGCGTTCCTTACCCTACCGCGAACTAGAATGGATCATGGCAGAAGGGGGCGGACTGCAAGATTACTTTGCAGACATCGACCCTCAAGCCGTCCGTCGATGTGTTGAAGCAACCCGCAAGGAAATTCTGAAACAATTAGAATCGGGCCTTCAAAACGATGGTGAGCTCAGCGAATTGCTCAGACCCATTGTTGGAAGCTCGACCTTAGATCGAGTACGAAACTGGAGCGAATCGAAATGGAAGAAAGTTTCGTTGGAGCTCCTTTGGGCGGTTTGCAATCGAGGCGTACAGCGCACGCTTGTTTCGCGATCAACGCCTTCACGTTCGATGCCTTCGCGGGCCACCGATTCATTCGATCCGGGAACAACGGATCCAGAGTATTCGAAGCAGTTAGACTTCGAGGCCAATCGACTGGTAAACGATCTTCTGATTCGTTTTAGTTCTTGCTACTTGGACCAGGGATTCGCTGCCTGGCCTATGCCTGATCGCGAAAATGGTTTCTTTGGGGCCTTCTGCTCGTTGTATCAAATCCCAGCTCCATCCTCACCTGCGTGGCTGGAGAGCTTGCCTTCGGAACTGAATCAAATTCAAGTCCAACACAAGACCACTTGGGAAGTGGTTATCGATGAACTGCAACGCCTTGGCATTGACCATCAAGATTACGAGCACCACGTTACCCAATCTCTTTTAGAGCTTCGCGGTTGGGCTGGAATGATTTGGCAGATGGAGACATCTTCGCCTTGGACTCCTAAACCCGCCCCGCCAGGTTCCTTGATGGGTTACTTGGCCGTACGCTTGTTGCTGAAAAGACTTGCGACGGAGTATGCAAAAACCATGTTACCCAACCCGTCGGCTGGTCAACCAATTCCATCCAAGGATCTGTACCCGAACTCCGAACAAACCCGCACGTGTGCGTCGATTGCGTTCACCATTTTCCAAATGGCCCAGTTTCGAAGCTGGACTCCACGCGCGCTGTTTGGACTGAGCTCTACGGACTGGTCCATGTTGCTTCAAGAGATCGAGAAATTCTCTTCGTTGCAACGTCGCCACATTTTTCAGCTCGCTTACGAACGCCGGTACCGAGTCCAAGCGCTCGATGCTGTTTCCATTCACTCCGCGAATCAGCGTTTACAACGTTCCTCGCAAACCAAATCAGGCTCGGCCAAGTTTCAAGTGATCACGTGCATTGATGATCGCGAGGAGTCTTTTCGGAGACATTTGGAGGAGGTCGAGCCAGCGTGTGAGACGTACGGTGCCGCAGGTTTTTTTGCGGTCGTGATGTACTACCGTGGTGCCGCAGAAGCTCACTTTCGACCGCTTTGCCCTATCAACATCGTTCCCAAGCATTACGTTTGCGAGGAGCCTGTTTTCTCCGCCGAACTTGAGAGCGGCAAACGCTCCCAACGAAGAAAATGGATAGGACGTGTATCCCATCAAGTCCATTCTGGATCGCGAACCATTTTGGGCGGGGTCGTCACAGGTCTCTTGGGGACGCTGGCAACTTTTCCATTGGTGGCCCGAGTGCTTGCTCCGCATATCACGGCACGCATTCGCGATTCGTTTGGGGGTTTCATTCGGCCAACCGCGACGGAACTGCATTTGGAACGAACAACAGAACAGCCTGGCGCGGAATGGGATTCGCTAGGGTATTCCACTCAAGAAATGGCAGGCATTGTTGTTAGGATCCTACAAGATATCGGACTGGTTCAAGACTTCTCGCGATTGGTTTTGTTTTTAGGACACGGTTCCAGCAGTCTCAATAACCCTCATGAGTCAGCGTACAATTGTGGTGCTTGCAGTGGGGGACGCGGTGGGCCCAACGCGCGTGCCTTTGCCTCGATGGCTAACGATCCCAGAGTGCGCGAACTGGTCGCTCAGTCGGGAATCATTATCCCGAACGAAACTTGGTTTATCGGCGGGTATCACAATACGTGCAATGACCATATCGATTATCACGATCTCGATCGACTTCCATGGCAAGCCCGACCTCTCTTTCGTGAGATGCAAGCCAACATCGACGAAGCCCGAGCCCGCAATGCCCAGGAACGAGTTCGCCGGTTTGAGTCCGCTCGATTCGGGCTGTCCCCTGCAGATGCCCTTCGCCATGTAGAAGAACGTGCCGAGGACTTGTCACAAGCAAGGCCGGAGTACAACCACGCGACCAACGCGCTTTGCTTTGTTGGACGTCGTCAGTGGAGCCGCGGTTTGTTTCTTGATCGCAGAGCGTTCCTTGCATCGTATGACCCAAGCATCGACGATGCAAAAGGAAAAATAGTGGAACGCATCCTGCAAGCGGCTATCCCCGTTTGCGGTGGCATCAATCTCGAATACTACTTTTCGACGGTGGATCCCGAAGGTTACGGTTGCGGTTCCAAGCTGCCTCACAACATCGCCTCGCTTGCGGGAGTGATGACGGGGGCGGCATCGGATTTACGACCTGGTCTGTCAGCTCAAATGGTCGAGATCCATGAACCACTGCGAATTCTATTTGTCATCGAAACCACGTCGGACATCATGCATCGCATCATTGCCGAAAATGCAGCCATTCGGGCTCTTGTTGAAGGGGAATGGGTGCAGTTGGCTTTGTTGGATTCGGAGACCTCGCAAATATCGCTTTATCGCAAGGGGGCTTTTGAACCCTATCGATTGCAATCCAACCAACTGAATTCTGTGCCAACGTCCGCGGAAATGTACCGTTCGGAAAGAGGGCATCTTCCCTTTGCTTCGATTGACGCCGTGTCAAACTCCATTTCCGTAGGAGATGCATCATGAACGATTTCGACATTTGGCTTTATTGGCTTGGGCTTGCCGTCGTCACGATCCCTTGCGGTCTAGTAGCCATCTTGGGCCTGTCCGCCCTTCTTGGAATAACCCTGTCCGAGACAAGCATCTCCCGACTGACGCAAGCAGCAGTCCTGGGTAGTCTTTTACCTGCGATATCGATCTTGCTCCTGATGCTTGCAACCGGCCGTCGCTTTGTACCGATTGAGCTAGGTAATTGGGTGAGCATTCCGGAGGTGCATTTTCATTTCCATTGGAAGTTCATCTTTGATCGACTGTCGGTCCCGTTTGTGATCTTAGCGCTGGTATTGTGCGGTGTGGTAGGAGCTTTTACGCGAAGGTACTTGCATCGGGAAGAAGGGTATCATCGATTCTTTCTGCTGTATTCGTTGTTCCTTGCTGGAATGACTATCTCCGCCTTAGCGGGGACCATCGAAACATTGTTCTTCGGATGGGAGCTGGTCGGTCTTTCCTCTGCATTGTTGGTCGCTTACTTTCATGAGCGTGAGCTTCCCGTTCGAAACGGGCAACGTGTTTGGTCGGTTTATCGATTGGCGGACGCTTCCTTCTTGCTGGGCGCGTTGCTGATGCACCACTTTGCAGGTGAAGGGGATTTTGGAACATTCTTTGAGAACGCTGCTTGGCCTGGTGGCAGTATCCCGTTGTCGCAATCGCAAGCGCTGCAAGTGGGGCTGCTTTTATTGTTGGCCGCTGCTGGCAAATCAGCGTTAGTTCCTTTTTCGGGTTGGCTACCGAGAGCCATGGAAGGTCCAACTCCATCGAGCGCCGTGTTCTATGGATCGTTATCAGTTCATTTAGGAGCCTATCTGCTGCTGAGATTGGCCCCAATCCTAGAGGCGTCCTGGCAGTTGCAGTTGATTGTGATAGGCATTGGCGGAATCTCTGCGTTTTTTGGTTCGGTGATGTCTCGAGTTCAAAGCGATGTAAAAAGCTCGTTGGCTTATGCTTCACTAACCCAGGTTGGGATCATCGTGACGGAAATTGGAATGGGATTTTACTACCTAGCTCTCGTTCATATTCTTGGGCATGCTTGCTTACGCACCCTTCAATTGCTAAGAGCCCCTACCTTGCTCAATGATTATCACGCGATGGAGAATGCGATTGGGATGCGGCTGCCCGACTCGACAGATTGGCTAGCAGCTCGCTTGCCGTCGAGTCTCAAACGGTGGTGGTATCGATTCGGGTATGAACGTGGATTCATGGACCTGATTCTCGACTCTTGGGTGGTTCATCCCTTTGTGGCAGCCTTTCAATTATTCGATCGACAAGAACGTAGATGGACCAACTGGCTTTCGACGGAGCCTTCGCGTGAATCCGATCATATCGAACATCATCCCGAATCGACTGAGAGGGTTGCATAATGCCCGAACTGCATTTTCCATGGCTTGAATTCTCGATCCTTACCCCATTTTTGGGTGCACTTGTTGTTTGGTGGATCGGAGATCGGCAAATTGCAAGAAACTGGTCCATTGGCTTCTGTTTCGTTGCCTTATTGTTCGCGCTTGGCGAGTGGATCGATTTTTCCATGCTGGGTGCGTTCGAGGCGCACGACCATTGGGACATCATCACGTTTCTGTTTCACCAAGACGTATTTGTGATCGATGAACTGAGCGCTCCATTGCTACCCTTGGGAGCCTTGATCTACTTGGTCACGGTCCTTTCGACCCTTCGGACCAAAGCAAGTCGATTTTCATTCGCTTGGACATTGTTCTCAGAAGCCATCATGCTTGCGACGCTCAGCTGTCGCACTTCTTGGATGATGATTGTGCTATTGATTGTTGCGACAGTTCCACCTTGGATTGAGATCAAGCGTAGGCAGCGTTGCACGCGAGTCTATACCATTCATATGGGCCTTTTTGCGGGATTGCTCACGGTTGGTTATACGCTGCTTACGCTGGGCCAAGATATGCCAGGGTGTACGTTGATTGCAGGAGCCCTGATTTCCTCAGCGACTCTTTTGCGCAGCGGAATATGCCCCTTGCATTGTTGGACCACGGACCTGTTTGAGAAAGCAACCTTCGGCACGGCGATGCTGTTCATGACACCTCTTACAGGTGCCTATGCCGTCATGAGACTGGTGTTGCCGATCGCCCCCGACTGGGCCTTGCATTGGATTGCAATTGCATCGTTGATCACCGCAGTCTATGCCTCTGGGATGGCATTGGTGCAGAGCGAGGCACGTCGCTTTTTTTGCTTTTTGCTACTCAGCAATGCTTCCCTGGTCTTAGTTGGACTTGAGCTGGTAACACCGATCGGTCTTGCTGGCGCATTGTGCGTTTGGCTGTCCGTGGGCCTATCGTTGACGGGCTTTGGATTGACGTTGCGTTCCATTGAATCTCGGATCGGTCGCATTTCGTTGCACGATTATCATGGTCTTTACCAACAGATGCCCGGATTCGCTGGCTTCTTTCTGCTGACCGGACTTGCATCCATCGGATTTCCAGGAACGATCGGGTTTATCGCCATGGAGCTTCTTGTGGAAGGTGCGGTCGGTGTTTATCCCATCATCGGCGCAGCGGTCGTGGTGGTAGCAGCTCTCAATGGTATTGCTGTACTGCATGCCTACTTCCGAATCTTTACCGGGCGACGATCGACCACGCAAGTTTCACTTCAGGCTCGTATGCCAGAACGCGTTTCGGTTTTGCTGCTAACCGTCCTGATTATTGGGGGCGGTATGGTTCCAGGACCTGGCATCGCGTCCCGTTACCATGCAGCGATCGAGCTTGGCCGTCATCGCCATGTTAACCCCAATGCGGAGCCTACTGTCGATCATGAACATTTGGAAGACCGGCATCAAGAAGCGGTATCGCCTTAGCATTTTCTAAAGAGCTGGATTTTTTGTAGACTGCTATGCGGTGGGCTTGATTGAAATCGAATGGTTTAGTTTCAGTTTCAGTTTCAGTTTCAGTTGAAGTTGAAGTTGAAGTTTAGGTTTAGGTTTAGGTTTAGGTTTAGGTTTTATCGCAAGCGATTGAGGGGAGAGGGAGATCGCTCAATCGCTAGGGTTCGGCTGGCAACTGAAGATCAATATTTGGCGTGGAAGTTAACCTCGACTGTTTCGAGACAAACAGAGACATTATTGGTAGCTGCGATCTCCTCCGAGATAAACCGAAGCACCTGATCAGCAATTGCTGATTTGGTAATCAATTCAATGCGAACTTGGACTACGGGTTTGCGATCTGGTTCCGCTATCCCGGATCGTCCCAGACCGCGGCAAGTCATCGACGTATAGCCGGAGACACCCAAAGCAATTGCACGATCGACGATGATTGTTTCGAGCTGTTCGTCCGCAATAATCGTGATGCGTCGCAATGCGGTTAGGCCCAGCTTCCGAGTGGCCATCGGGTGAGACGACATCTGCCGGTGCCCATCCAG
>CAITIF010000036.1 GCA_903892365.1 uncultured Pirellula sp.
GAACCGCAGCTTCAGCCTGGGTCGATGATCGCGACCAGTTCGCAGCGTTTGCTATCTACTGGCGTTTCGGTGGTAGACCGCGATCTTCCGAAAGATGCACCATGAGCATCTCCGATATCTGCATTCGAAGACCTGTTTTCACCTGGGTGTTGGTTGCAATCCCCGTAGTGCTGGGCCTCGTTTCGTACAATGAACTCGGGGTCGACCTGTTTCCAAAAGTCGATTTCCCCGTGATCTCGATTTCTGCCGCTTTGCCCGGTGCTAGTGTCGAGGAGATGGAATCGACGGTGACCAAACCGATCGAGGAGGCCATCAACACCATTTCGGGAATCGACGAACTGAGATCGATTACCCGCGAAGGTTTGTCGACGGTTGTCGTTCGCTTCATCTTAGATAAGAACGGCGATGTTGGAGCTCAGGAGGCCCGAGACAAAATCTCTTCCATCATTCGAATGCTGCCTGACGGGATGGAAGTTCCGATTGTCAGCAAGTTCGACCTGGACGCTTCCCCTATTATGACGATCGGTATCGCGGGGAATCGCGACATCCGTGAGGTCACTGAAATTGCGAAACGTCAGATCCAAGAACCACTGCAAACGGTTGCGGGCATTGGCAACGTCTTTGTCTCGGGCGGTCGAAGCCGAGCCATCAACATTCGCGTGGACATTGATCGATTGCGAGCCCAAGGAGTTTCCATCGAAGAAGTTCGGCTAGCACTAGCAAATCAGAATGTCGAAACCCCCGGAGGAATCGTAGACCAAGGGCAACGTGAATTGGTTCTAAGAACTCTTGGCCGAATCGAAAAGCCCGAAGACTTCAACGAACTCATCGTCTCAAATCGCAATGGCTACTCGGTTCGCATCAAGGACATCGGCAATGCAGAGGATTCGTACGAGGAGCCGCGTGGTCTTAGCCGACTCGATGGAAAGAACGCGGTTAGTTTGTTTGTGCAAAAGCAATCGGGAACCAACACCGTCGCGATATCGGACGCGGTTCATGAACGCTTAGACCGATTCAAGAAATCGCTTCCGCCCGATATCCAAGTTGAAATCATCCAAGACCAGGCTCAGTTTATTCGCGCTTCCATGGATGAAGTGAAATTCCATTTGCTTCTGGCTGCTGCCTTGGTGGGTGCAACGATTCTGTTGTTTATCCGCGATTGGCGAACTACCGTGATTGCTACTCTAGCGATCCCAACATCGATTATCCCAACCTTTTTGTTCATGCAAATCATGGGATTCTCGCTCAACAACATTACCATGCTCGGTTTGATCTTGGCCATTGGTATTGTCATTGACGATGCGGTTGTTGTTCACGAGAACATTTTCCGACACATGGAAGAAAATGGGCTTAGCGCATTCGAAGCATCGCAAGTTGGAACGCGCGAGATCGCTCTTGCCGTTCTCGCAACCAGTTTTTCGTTGGTTGTCATCTTTGTTCCCGTTGCGTTCATGGGAGGAATGGTAGGGCGATTCTTTAGCAGTTTCGGCCTGACCGTCGCATTCTCTATTCTGATGAGTCTCTTCGTTTCGTTCACCTTAACCCCCATGCTATGCTCCTCCTTCCTGAAGCTGGAGCCCGGGCACAAAAGTTCGTCGAAGTCGGGCTGGTTGTATCAGATAACCGAACGTCTTTACGCTCGTTGTTTGCGCTGGTCGTTACGACACCGATGGCTCACCATGCTAGCTTGTTTGCTAATCGTGGGCTCGACAGTACCGATCGCTATGAACGTCGGAGCGAATCTGGTGCCACGCGATGACCAAAGCGAATTTCAAGTTGGGTTCATTACTCCCGAGGGATATTCCCTGGAACGAACGAACCAAATTGTTACCGAATTGGAACAACGACTCGCTACGCTTCCTGGCATTGAACATCGATTTGTTTCTATCGGCGAAAACAATGGTGTGAAAGGTCAGGGAGACGTCACACGAGGCTCCATCTACCTTCGAATTTGCGATCTGGAAAAACGAACCTTCAGTCAGTTTGATCTAATGCGAAAGGCTCGCGCTATCCTGCAAGATTTTCCCGAGCTGCGGTCCAGTGTTTCCGATGTCTCCGCGATCGGCGGTGGTGCCAATGGTGACAGTCGCATTTTCCAAATCAGTCTTCAAGGTCCGGACATTGCGCAACTTGCCACGTATGCTGACACCTTAAAACAAAAGCTGCAAACCTTGAATGGACTGGTGGACGTTGATTCCACCATGTCGATGCGAAAGCCAGAAATACAAGTGAGTATTGACCGGGACCGAGCTATGGATTTGCAAATTCCTGTGCAAACGGTTGCAAATACCCTTCGCGTGTTGGTGGGCGGCCAAGTCGTTTCGACCTATAAAGAAGGTTCTGAGCAATACGACGTTTGGTTACGTGCTGACAAATCATTCCGCGACAATCCAACAGAACTGGCTTCTCTTTCAATACCATCCGGCAAAGCGGGACAAGTAGAACTTGGACGACTCGCGAAGCTCTCCGAGCAACAAGGACCAACGCAAATCGATCGTTTGAATCGGCAACGAACTGTGACTTTGATGGCCCACCCAGACCAAGTTTCACTCAACGACGCGGTCAACTTTGCGAACGCAACCATTGATTCCATGAACATGTCCCCGGAGTACCAACGGGTGTTCGGCGGGCAAGCCGATTTGCTCGCGGAGACAGCCTATTACTTTGTCGTTGCCCTAATGCTGAGCACAACCTTTATGTATCTCATCTTGGCGGCTCAATTCGAAAGCTGGATTCATCCAATCAGCATTCTGGTTGCATTGCCAATCACGTTCCCATTCGGTCTTTTGTCGTTGCTGATTTTTCAGACGCCTCTCGATCTGTATGCCATGTTCGGGCTATTCATGCTGATTGGAATTGTCAAAAAGAATGGAATCCTTCAGGTCGACAAGACCAACGAGTTGATCGCGGCCGGTGAAACCAACCCAACCAAGGCGATCCTTGAAGCCAACCATACCCGTCTTCGACCGATTCTCATGACGACGGTGATGCTGATCGCAGCCATGGTTCCCATCGCGCTGGGGAATGGACCTGGAGCCAGCGCTCGAGCAAGCATGGCAAAAGTGATTATCGGCGGACAAGCACTTTCGTTGCTTCTATCGTTGATCGCAACGCCGGTCTCGTATTCCCTTTTCTATGATCTGAATCGCTGGCTCCGTCGAAAGCGAACTCAAACGTAAGCTTAAGCTATATTCCAGCTCCACAGCCTTAAGCTGACTTATCGACGCAATGTAGCTGGCTTTTCTTCGGCAACTTGTTCTGCGGGCAAATACCCAATGAAACAAAGAAGGTCCCGGATCTCCGAGGGTGTTAGCGAATCTAACAAACCTGATGGCATCGCCGAAACTTTGCTCGGAAGAATCTCTTCAATCTCTTCTTCGGCGATTTTCACTTCCTGGTTCTCTTTGGTCCTAATAGAAATCCCATCCGGATTACGCACCAAGATACCCGTATGAACCTTGCCGGTAAGGGTTAGGACTTTCTTGGAGGCATACTGATCGCTGATCACGTGGGATGGGAACAGAGTGGACTCTAAAAATTCTGAACGAGTGAATCGTCGAGTGACGCTGCTGAGGTCTGGCCCAAATCCGTTGCCAACCGTATTCATTTTGTGGCATGAAGAGCATTGAGCCTTTGCGAAGACTCTGGCACCTTCTTCTCGGATTCCATATCGCCCTTGTTCTCCAGCAAGGAATTGCTCCAAGAAGCCAAGCGACCATCGCGGTTGCTCTGTTTCCGTTGGTGGAACGGCGGCAGGAAGATCAGGAAAGCGCTTCTCGTACCATTTCTGCCAAGCCACCATCGGAGATTGTTTGCTGTCTCCGTCCGCCGAAAACTTCTCGCCCGTCCAATATTCGAGCAATCGAACGGTAGGTGTGGGATCGTTGCCTGCTTCAAAAAGTTTGCAACCTTGCAGAATGGTTTGGCGAAGCGCTTCGGGGTCTTCTGTCGCGACTTCCATTTTGCGAAGAGCATCGCAAACATCCGCCACGCCGAACGAGTCCAACAAACCAATCGATCGAACGAGATAGTCCCAGTTTTTCTCGTCAGGCTTTTGAGCCAATGCCAACGCGATAGTGGCACGTCGGTCTGGGCTCTTGCGCCATCGCTGCCGCAGGTGCTCCGCAGCAGAATCGTCCGCTTGCGCCGAAAGGATCGCAGTAATGCCCGTCTTCAAACGCTTGAAAACGTCTTCTTCCAAACCACTTTTATCAATCGAAGTATCCAAACGGATTAGTGTTTCAATTTGTTCTGGCGTCAATTGCGAAGGAACTTTGAACAACGCCGTCAACGCCGCATTCGGGTACTGTTCCCCAAGTTCTAAAATGCGGATCGCTTCCGATTCGGTCAGATGCTCGGCCATTTGTTGCGAAGTCTTCATCACATAAAGCTGGTAGGAACTTCCCCCTTTAGCTTGCTGAGCCGTTTCCAAAAATTGTAGAACTGCCATTCGTTCCGTTGAGGTCCAGGAGTGCTGGATCATGGGCAAGTGCATCGATATCAACATTCGCTCTGGCATCGGTGCATCCGATTGCAAATATTGGATAGCGGATGGAACCACGTCGCTCTGAAGATAGGTAGCCAATCGAATCAATTCGCAATTGATCGCAGCGTTACCTGCCGGGAACTCTTTCTCGACAAGAGCCTTCAGATCTGAAAGCCCGCCTCGATCGATGGCGTTCAAATGCAAGGTCACTTGTAGAACACGCAACAAATCTACAAAATCAGCGTCACTGACGAACCCTTGCGTTTGTCGCATCATGGCGTCGACAACAAGATTGGCATTTTGTTGGGTCGGTTCGTTGGCGATCAGAACCAAGCCTGCTTGAATTGCCAGACGGCTCGACTTGCCATCGACAAATTCATCCATCCACTCCGCCGATGGAACCAGCGACAATGCACGACGGGCCGCAAAGCGTTCCTCGCGAGTATTGCTGGTTAACATGCTCTTCAGTTCCGAAGGCGTGCATACTATACCCTGCCGAAGAATAGACTCGCACGCTGCGATGCGAACATTGGGGCTATTGTCACGAAGTAACTTCCGCAGTTGAATCTCTGCTTCCTCATCATCGGTATGGAGCGCTAGCAGACGAGCGCATTTGACTTGCACTTGTTCGCTGGTGCTATTACTTAGCTCCACCAACATTTCCGTCGTTGGAATGGGCCCTAGCAACTGCATGAGATCCAAGGCTTGCATGCGATAACGAGCTGGGTTTTCATTGCTGTATGCAACACCAGCCACTTGTTCGGCCCATTCGCTGCCGAGTTCCTTTTTCAGAACAGCTGCAGCTTGTCTTCCAAAAGCCGAGAACAGTTGTGGAAGTCGAATGGCCTTCGTAACCCCTTCCCCTAAATCTAAAACCTGAGGTGGGATATCACCCACCCAACGAACTCGGTAAATTCCACCGTCCGTACCACGACCACCTGTGCAGAAATACAACCATCCATCAGGCCCTACTTCCAGGTCGGTCACATTCATGGGTGTCCCACTGACGAATTCCTCGACCTTTGGCTTCGATTTATCTGTGGATTCTACGTTCATGCAAAGAATTCTTCCTTCCGACCAGTCAGCCGAAAAGAGAGTTCGATGGTACTTTGCAGGAAACTTGATGTGCGAGTAGGTCGTTATTCCAGTTGGGGATCCGCGGCCTGAACTTACGATAGCAGGCTGACGATCCATATAGTACTCTGGCCAATTGGCCCAACCGCTGCGCCAACCGAATTCGGAACCTTCACCAATTCGGAAGACACTGGTTGCCCGATGCCACACCGCACCGATATCCGCTTCCATATCACTGTCATGAAGATAGAGACTTCCTGAAGGATGGAACGTCAAATCGTATGCATTACGTAAACCACCTGCCACGGTTTGTACCCGTTTGGTCGTTAGCTCATAACGAATCACAGTTCCGCCAGGTGCCTTGATACCATCTGCGTGTCCACCTGGATCCTGAAACCTGGGTTGAACAAGATCGCCCTCGTAGGGATCTCGAAAAGTGCTGCTTACGTCTTGAGCTGCAGCGAGTTGGGTGTGATTTCCGATCACGGCATAAATGCATCCGTCGGGCCCAAACGTGATTTGATGTGCACCATGCTCGCCCGCGCTGCCAGAGAACTGAACCAAGATTTCAGCCTTCTCCAGTTCACCGTTACGATCTTCGTCAATCAGCCGATAGAGCCCAGCACCCTCCGGACCATCCCCCGTCACGTAGACGTCTCCATTGAGCGGCAATATGCCTTGAACGTTTTGAACTAGAGTGCAGTACTCGCGCGTCTTCTCGGGCGTTCCGTCCTTGTCTGCATCATAAATCAGCACAAGAGGCCCACCTTCCTGCGAGGCCACAATATGCCCGAATTCATTGAACGCCATTGCAATCACCGATCCAACGGAACTGTGATCTAATACCTCATCGACGATAAAGCCTGGCTTCGTTTTGAATCGGTCTGATGGTGGTGCCGATTTCTTGGAATCAAAGTCCTTCAGAGAAACAACAACGGCAGACTTGCCAGCTGCGGATTCCGAAACAACACCAGGGCCAATCGGCGTCTCCGCTGTCTCGGAAGCATTCTTCTGAGAATTTGCTATTGCTGCATCCAAGGACAAAGCATTGGACCATTGACTATCATCGAATCGCAAGAGTTGCCAATTCTGAGAGGATAATTTACTTGCTTTCCACTCATCATCGCTGACGACAATTCGCCATTTGGCGTTCTTGGGCTTGAACATGAATCCGACCTTCAAACCGTATTCTTTGCCACTTCGATTGGTAACTCGAATCGCAACAATGTTTTTACCGGGCCTGATCGCTGAAGATACATCCACACGTTCCATGGTCCGACTTGCTTTCGTCGCACCAACCCGACGACCGTTCACAAACACTTCGCACTGGTCATCCGCTTCAAATTCGATCACCCCTTGTTCCGTTTCGGGCAAATCCATCACGCGTCGGAAGTACGCATCGCCCTGCTTTACCTCTTCCATGGATTCAGAGTGCCATATCCACTCGCGCTCCGTCTTCGCCGTTGGCGAGGGAGGAACCGAAACCTTTGAATTTCGACTGGAAGAAGACCTCTCTTGCGCATGGGATTCGCCATGTTTGACAAGAGAGAATGCTATCATTGCGAACAAAAAGGCGCAATGAAATGCAGAGCTGCTTCGATGCCTTACTATTTGTTGACTTTGGACTGAACACATAGCCAGCTACCATCCTTCGAATTTGCAAGATCCCGGTACAACTGGAGTACTTACGGGAAAAGATGCAAACGAGGCAAGAGCAAAGACGCGTTATCGCATGCAACAAGGCTCTTGGAGAGGTAGAACATTCAGAAGAGTTTGCTATTTAGGATTTTTCAGGATCCGCTAAGCTGGCCAGGTTCTGACTTGTGGCTTTCTTCGTCTTCGCTTTCTTTTTTGTGCTCGAAGCGATGCTCGTCTTTTTTGCCGTGATTGCTAGACCCAGCTCGTCCATCGACGCCTTCCACTTGAAGAACGATGTCTTGATTCTTCGACTTGTCTGGTTCAACGCGGATGGACAAGCCAGAGGTTGCGTAAGACGCGTGCCGTTTATTGATAACACCCAAGGTCGAAGGCTTGTAGTTTGGAACGCCATCGGATTGAATAAACTGAACGATTACACACTTGTGCAGACCCTCCACCGCGCCGTCGTCGTCGCGGTATGTCCTGAGCCGAAAGGTTCCATCGCGATTGATAGTACCGGTTGCTTGAATGCCATGCGTTTCGGACAGGCATTCAATCGTACCGAGCTTCACAGGGGAGCCATCGGCAAAGAGAACCTTACCTTGAACTGGATAGGTCTTGAGTTGACCTTCCCCGCAACCTGAGACAAAGGCCATCCCAAAAAACAAAACAATGGACTTGAGTGCTGCCGACCGCGTTGTAGACCTCGATATCGCTTCGGGATTGGTCATCGCACTAATCCTCCAGATTCACAGGCTGCGAATCCGCCCGGTTGCATAAACGGCCGAGGGTATCTGTGTCGATCCTATTGCTGATGGCACGAACGCTTCCATCAGCCAAAGCGAATTGACAAATTCCCGAGTGCCAACTTCCCCATCGAACCAAGTCACTACCCTCGCCGCGCATGTCCGTCGCAATCGGAGTCGTTGGACCACCGAGGCGAGCAAAGTTGTACACGTTGTCTCCATTGAAGATAAAGGCATCTTGAGGCGATTGACCCAGCTTCCCCATCGGAACATGCATTTCCCCTGTTAGGATGGTGTTACTGAGCCCATCCAATGCACTGCGATGCGAGATCCTGTCGAGCCAATCCACCGGAGTGCTGGAATCGCATTTCGCCCGACTAGATATCAGTAGTCCTGTACCATTACCACCGTAGTTGAAGTCCGTTGGAAGTCCGACCGAGCCCGGTGAAAGGTCGCCATGGTTCCCGCCATAATCGCCAACAGCCCCGGATACTTCGGCGCTTCCTGCCACTGGAATTCGGCAACCGCAAGGAAGTGTTATCCAACGCGTTCCCGCGCCAACCACTTGGCCGATGCCTACGGAGGTGCTCATCGACCGCCGAGTTGGACAACAGTACACCGGCAATGACTTGGTTCGCACTGGCTCTGGATGTCCGACATAGGCAGCCTTGTAGTCCCACTGCTGTTCCATGGCGGAAGCTTCTAAGTAGGGCATAATCCGAACGAGCCATGTCGTTTCTTTTCCGCCGCAGGATCGCTCCGGAGCGTCGCCAGGCCGGGGTTCGTAACGCGCTGGTGGGTAGGCTCGATTGGCAGAATGAAACAGCTCAAGAGCCAAGCTGATTTGATGCAGGTTGTTCTTGCACTGCATCGTTCGGGCGGCTTCACGCGCAGCCTGGACCGCTGGAAGCAACAGCCCAACCAGAATCCCGATGATCGCAATAACGACCAAAAGCTCCACCAAAGTGAATGCCGGTCGGGCCAACGGATTTCGAATTTGCAACATGAGAGATCGGTTTTTAATAATTAGCCTTACAAACGGATTCCTCTCGATTGTAGCTCAAAACTATGCCATTTGTGACCAAATTCCCGTTTGTGCGACTTCCTGCCGGTGTGTAGACTCGGTGAGATTGGAATAACGGGAATTACTACGATCTAGGAATCAAGAAGTTGCAAGAATCAGACGAACCGACGCCAGCCTCGCGAGCAGGCCTAAAACGACCAGAAGGGGCGGAACAGCGACGCAATGCGACGTTTGTTGGGGACGCAAGCGACCTTGTGACTCAATTGAAAGAGGTGGCCGCCCCGTTAGCTATCACCGACATTCAGGACGAGACCTGGACCAAAATCGCCGAATATTGCATTCAGATTTGGTCCTGGAACCAAAGCATCAATCTCACACGTCACACAACACCCGAGCTGTTCGTAAAACGCGACTTGCTCGATTCGTGGCATCTTGCAAAGCTGCTAGAGCCCAATGAAGAGATCCTGGATATTGGAACAGGTGGAGGAGTACCCGGGGTTCTCGTGGCTATCCTAAGACCCGATGTTCAAGTGACGTTATGCGATAGCGTAGCCAAAAAAGCGGTGGTCATGCAACGCGTTGTTGACCAGCTGCAACTGAAGGTGCCCGTGTACCCGCTGAGCGTTCAAAAAGTGCTTGAGGACTTTCGCTACGATTCGCTAACGGCCCGCGCCGTTGGTCCACTCATCCGACTATGCACTTGGCTACAAGAAGACTGGCACAAGTTTCGCCGGCTCCTTGCTATCAAAGGACCGAAGTGGGTCGAGGAACGGGGTGAAGCCAGACACAAAGGGGTTCTCAAAAACATCGAACTGCGACGCGTGGCCGCCTACAACATGCCGGACACCGAATCGGAGAGCACCATCCTGCAGTTGCTTCGACCGAGAAGCTAAGTCTAAGGCCCTATTTCGCAACCGTTGGATTGGGCCAACAACAGCTTGGGCCAACAACAGCTCGGGTGGGTTCCATCACAACCTCTCCGTAAAGACCGCGTTCGTGGAGCATTGACATCGTGGACCTTCATCGCAACCTCGTTGACCCATCGAAAGTACTCGCCCTGAGGGATCTACTTCGGGCAGGCCATGAACGATTGGTTCTCGCAGAAAGCTGCACCGCTGGTCTCGTCGCAGCGCTCTTGGGACAGGTTCCTGGAATCTCTGAGTGCCTTTGCGGATCGATGGTCGTTTATCAAACACCCATCAAGCACCAATGGCTGGGTATCGCATCTGAAGATTTAAACGACCCCTCGTTGGGACCTGTCAGCGCTCGGGTCACGGAGGCTTTAGCGAAAGCGATTCTTGAGAGAACCCCGCAAGCGACCGTCGCAGCGTCGATCACTGGCCATTTAGGACCCTCCGCGCCGGCAAACCTGGATGGTGTTGTCTATTGCTCGATTGCGACCAGAGAGACGAACGATCACCATTTTAAAAGTGAGCCTATGTCCAGTGCGTTTACGAAGCAGTTTCAACTATCTGAAAATGCTCCACGCGATGCGAACGATCTTGACAGCCGAAGAGTCCGGCAGCACGAAGCAGCAATTCGCTTGGTCGAATACCTAACCGTTTTTTTGAGAGACCGAGAAAAGTCTCGGTAGGTGCTTGGTTGGTAACTGACTGGTACGCGTCCCCTGGCAGAAAACCAGGGGACGAGATTTCTAGAAGTCCGGTTAGGCGCTTTCTTTGCGTTCCGGGATGCTCTTGAGATGCATCAGTTTGCCGTCTGCCGCATTGACATCGACGGTGTAAACTGTTCCAGGTGTTTGATCAGGCAATTCAAACATCACATCCAACATGATCTCTTCGATAATGCCCCGAAGTCCACGCGCTCCTACGCACTTCACGTGGGCTTTCTGAGCGATGTTACGCAATGCCGCCTCAGTAAAGTGAAGCTCGCAGTTTTCCATTCCAAAGAGCGCTTGATATTGTTTAATCAATGCATTCTTGGGCTCGCTAAGTACCTTGATCAAGCCAGGGATGTCAAGCGGAGCCAGGGAGGTAACAACCGGCAAGCGTCCTACGAGTTCGGGGATCATACCGAATTCCAAGATATCGTCGGAGGTGACTTGGGCCAGGACAGAGGCTGTGTCACCTTCTTCGCGAATGCTGGAACCAGGGCCAAAGCCCAAGGTCTTCTTTCCGAGTCGCTTACGGATAATGTCTTCGACCCCAACAAACGTACCACCGCAAATGAATAGGATGTTTGTGGTATCCAATTGGATATACTGCTGCTCTGGATGCTTACGTCCACCTTGAGGTGGAACATTGGCTACTGTCCCTTCAAGCATTTTCAGCAATGCTTGTTGAACACCTTCACCCGACACATCTCGAGTGATAGAAACGTTTTGGCTTGTCTTACCAATCTTATCCAGTTCGTCGATGTAAAGAATGCCTCGCTGGGCGGCTTCGATATCGAAGTCGGCGGCATGCAATAGTTTCAACAGCAAGTTCTCAACATCTTCACCAACGTAACCAGCTTCGGTCAAGGTGGTAGCATCACCGATCGCGAACGGGACATTGAGCATCTTTGCCAGAGTGCGAGCCATCAACGTCTTACCGCTACCGGTCGGACCGACCAACAGGATATTCGACTTTTCGATCTCAATATCGGACCCAGACCAACCGGACGACAGTCGTTTGTAGTGATTGTGAACTGCGACGGCCAAGGTTCGCTTGGTCGGAACCTGCCCGATAACGTATTGATCTAGATGTTCGACGATATCGCGAGGTGTTGGAATCTCGTTGAACAACTTTTTCGATGAGGGACGACGGCGCTGTTCTTGATCCAAAATGGACTGACAGAGTTCAATGCACTCGCCGCAAATGTAAACATCGCCTGGTCCTTCGACCAGCGGACCAACGTCGCGATAGCTTTTGCGACAAAAAGAGCAGAAAGCGTTCTTCTTGGTGGTGCTACCGCTGCTGGCGCCTGCGTTTCGGCGGCCTGCCATGACTTCCTTACCTGAGGGCATTTTCGACTCCTTACAAGTTCACAACATCGACACGCTGCGAAACGACTAGTTTCGCGAGAATGGGATGCAGTTGACAAATGGACGTGGGATATGTGGAAGCTCGATTGGTTTCTTCAAAAATCCGTGATGGAACACGTTTTCTTGAATCGAACCGGGCATCCTTGTCCACAGTTTCGAGCCGATGGCTATTCTTTGGTTGAGCCAGGAACGGGTCCTGACTGGTTCGGCCTCCCAGACCGATGGGTTGATTCAGATCATTCAAGTCTAACATACGTTCTGGCCAGAATCAGCGACTATTTTTCGTCTGAATTTGGGGCATCGGTTTGTTCGATTGTTTTTGGCTTCACCGCCGAATTCTTGCGGGGTGCTTCTGCCAGCAACGAAGCTATGTTTCGGAATTCCGCCTCGTTAATGACACCTTCACTCCGCATTTCTTCGAAATTCTTACGTAGCATTTCGTCCATTGGGGCGTCTTGCGTGTTGGAATCGCGCAACTTTGACAGGAGGGAAATTGCGATGCCACACACAGTCAACAAAATCAGAACGCCGAGCACGGACTGAAAAGTAGAGCTTGAAACCAAGCTCCAAATCCAATTCGTAGAATTAGGTGCAGTATTCATTGCAGTGAAAAATCAAGTAGGAAAAGAGTGCTTCGCCACGCGACCTAAGGTCTAGATTACTTGATTCATCCCGGGAGTCCATCCCCGCTTGCACGTGCGAATCATACGGATGTCCCGTTCCGAAAGTCTAGGACTTTTTTGTCAGAAACGACCACTTTTTATCGTAAGCGTCTTGCTCGCCAGCCAGGATTGCTTCTGCGTCGTTATTGCTGAATCGAAGGCAATATCGAATTTCGAACAAGGAATGTCGAAATCCAAGGGAATTCGTAAAACACTTCGAAATTCGGAGTTCGGAGTTTGACATTCAAAACAAAACGAAAGCGAATTCCATTGAGCGTTCGCTGCGTTACGTTTCCCCTGAAAAAATCGA
>CAITIF010000037.1 GCA_903892365.1 uncultured Pirellula sp.
CGGGCTTCATCTTCACTTCGTGCGCTGCCAATAGTGAACATCACGGTCTTTTCACCCCCATCGTCGATGGTCATGGGTGTTTGCATCACAGCGCAGGGATCCAGAGCGGCTCCGACATGGTTGGAGAGTTTTGCTTTACGCATGGCTAATGGGTTTTGTGGCGTGCCGTTACGCCCTAAGAATTCCGCTCGATCACAGGTAATTGTGCGATTGGATTCACTGCAATCGACAAACGCGATCCGGTCCGCAAACTCGGGACTGTAGGGGTTCCTCGCGAAGATCGCGTTGGTAACAGGGTCTAGATCCGTTGTAATGTGCATGATCGATTTGCTTCGCACTTCACCCAGCACCCATTCCCAATAGCCTGTTGCTGAAAGTCTTCTTTGCCGACCAGACCGATTGGTGATTTTGAGCCGAGCGTACTTGATCGGATCGTCGATCGATACATAGATGCAAAGCTCTGTGGTAATACCATCTTCGGTGTGATCGAAGATGCTGTAACCAAAACCGTGCCTTGAAACATAGGTACCATGCCCCCGTGCCGGAGATGGCGACGGGGACCAGAATGCACCGGTTTCTTCATCCCTCAAGTAGAGCGCTTCGCTTGGGGTATCGGAAACAGGATCGTTATTCCAGGTTGTCAATCGAAATTCATGACTGTTCTCTGCCCAAGTATAAGCACTACCCGATTCCGAAATCACCGTTCCAATCTTTGCGTTGGCGATCACATTCACCCATGGAGCTGGTGTCGCGTCCCCCAATTTCAACGTAATCACATACTCCCGACCGTCGCGACTGAACCCGCCAAGCCCATTGTCAAAAGCAAGATCCCGTATTGTCGAGTCAACAGACTTCTGAATATTAGACTGCCCAGACAATTCGAATGGCTGTTCCGTCGGAGATACCAGGAGGCTGCTTGCTTCGGAGCGCATCTTGATAGCTCGGAATCGTGGTATTGGCATTTCGGTCCGAATACGACGATTCACCTGATCCGTTAAGGAGCCCGCGTCGTCCTGGAGCACGACCCGTGCCACGGTCTGAAGCAACGCTCTATCTTCTTCCGACATATGTTCGCCGCGACGAACAAACACACCCCCGGGCCTGTCGACTAGGGCCGCTTCGGGACTTGCCGCTACCACGTCAAGAATCGATTCTTGCAGGGACTGACGATAAACTGAATCATCCTCGTTCCAAATCACCAAATCAACGGAAAGCCCCTTCATTCGCCAAAAGGCATGAGCCCGAACTGCCTCCCGCACCAAATCCAGCTTGTTGGAATCACGAATTCGCACAAGAACGATAGGCAAGTCACCAGAGATACCATAGCTCCATAGCCCCGATTGCCCACGGCGGTTTTGGATAAGAACGCTTGCCTTGGCCCGTCGCAATCCCGAAGCAAAGATCACGGAACCTGCCAAGCGGCTAAAGTTAAGCGCTTCCGATTCAGATGCGTTCAACTGTTGCAGCATAATCAAACCGCGGCTCCAAGCGAGTTCGAACACTCGGTCTGCTAAGCTAGGATCGAGATATTTTTCTACCATCGCTTCCGCGATGCTTCGAGATTCACTGATGCCTGTGATCACATCCACGGTCACTGTTTGATTTGGCTGCAACAGGATGACCCTACGAATACTCACGATAGGATCCAACGTTGCACCTTGACTATTCGACAGTGGAGATCGATTCGCGAGCGCTTCGGGCAAAGCCGTTGTTTGCCCTCGACCCAGGAATCGCATCCGGTCGGTTTCAAACGACACTTCTTCCAGTTGTGAACCTGAGACGGTCATCATTTGAATCATCCAAGGGGGCTGTTCCTCGGACGAACGAGGGCGACGCGTGCACAGAATTGCCCCCTGCGATGGCAACAGTTCGGTTTGCACGAACAAGTTGCTAAATGCAGGATGGGATTCATCCTGGGGCTGTGGTGCCAAGACAACTTCAGCATAACTGGTGACTTCAATTCGTCGAACGCGATCGGATCGATTGGTGAACTTCGTTCTGCGGACTTCTAAATCATCTTCCGAAGCCACGCTGATCATGGTGTGCGTTTCGATCTGTTCATCGATCCTTCGAAATTCCGCTCGCGCCTGAGTGAAAATAGCTTCGTATTTGCTTGCGGTCGATGTGGTCGGCTGCCATGCGGTAGACCACACTTTGCCGCTATCAAGGTCTCGGATATAGCAAAAGTTACCCCAGCAATCTCGCGTTGGATCTTCACGCCAACGTGTGACCGAATTCCCGCGCCAACGGCTGTAGCCACCCCCAGCACTTGTGATCACCACATGGTACTGGCCATTGGACAGAAGATGCACCTCAGGAACACTGGTCGCTGGATCCGAAATCACACGCATGGTTCCGGAATCTTCAGCAACCGTGCTTCGCGTTGCACTTGCTTCATTGGCATGGGGGTAAAGAGGCACGGTAGTCCGTGGAACTCGCTCTTGAAGCAAGAGTTCGGTCGAACGAAACGCAAGGTCCAGATTGAATCGCCGCTGCATCGGCTTATCCAAAAGAACGTATGCGTAAGACAGCAAGCTCATGCTGGCATGATGGGCCATGTATTGGCGAATGGTGACGCTACTAGTACCAGGTGGCAATCGCGAGGGTGTATAGTCCACCGCTTCATAGAAACCATAGGCACCAGCTCGGTCCTCCCGAGCCAAACGCTGGAGATTTTCACAGGCCACATCAGGGGAGACCATCAAAGCAAGTGC
>CAITIF010000038.1 GCA_903892365.1 uncultured Pirellula sp.
CAGTGGCTTTGCGGCAAGCGCCCGAGTTCCATTGCGATTGATGTCGTTGATAACAACCAAGGCATCTAGCGGTTCGACGACTCCGGAAACGTTCACATCCAGTCGATTGATAGCATTTTGCCAATCCGCCGCACACAAGGAGCGGTCCTCGAGCCGTTCTATTCTTCCCCGAATCGTCATGGAATGTTCAAGGTTTCTCGGATGTAAGATGTTTGCTACAGCTCGCCCTAGGGGGCCACCGGTGACTTTCCCGAGTCTACATCTCAGCAAGCGTGGATGTCAAATAATTCGTCCACGAACCTACAAAGACTTGCGAAAAATACTGTTCGAGGCCAACAATCGTAACGGGATCGCAACCGAAAGATTAATTTCGGTTGCGAAGCTTTAGAAACCGATCGTTAGGAAGGTGAATCCGACTTCATATCATTCGAAATTGGGGGAGTGTGACCGGAATCGAGCGTCGGAATGCTGCCGTCATCTTCCAAGTCGCCCTCGTCGTCTTCAAAATCGTCTTCCTCAAAATTCTCGTCGTCGTCGCCATGCAGGGCATAGTCATGAGAGTATTGGGGTCCGTCTGCATCACCTAGAACGAAATCGAAATTACCGTGCCCAAGTTTTTGGAGAGTGTCGAGAATCGACCGCTGTTTTTCAGGGGAGTCATTCGGGCCATTGGTGTATGTTGGCTTTCCGTTGCGACCAAACACAAATTCCTCGTTGCAGGTCGTTGGATCTACGTTTCCGAAAATCAATTTGCAAAGACCGGTTTCTGAGCTTGGTTCAAAGCCTATATTCTTGGCATACTCTGTTGCATCTAAAATCAACTTGAGAGCGTATTCGGGAGATACCGTCGTCATTTCTGCCTCGGCATAACGACTGCGGAAGCTTTCCATATCAAAGTCTTTGATGAAGAAGGCGTCTTTGACCCCCAAGCAATACAAATCGACCAAGAATACGGATGCGACGACCCCATTTCGAGTTTGGCGAATTGCGAAAACAGTCCGCATCCCGGAGTCGCCAACTAGGTAACATCCGATCCATGGGGAGCGTTCGGCAGCCGCCAGAATGATCTGTCGATTGGATGTGTTCAATCGCGAGTTCCGAAGTTTGGCAAGCTGATTAGTGCGTTGTTTCTTCTTTAGAAGCTTTTGCTGTCGTTTATGTTCGTTTCTGGCCACGCTGAGTCTCCTGGCTAAACCATTGGAAGAGATTGATTAGGATTGCAAATCGGTTGGCTTAGGCTTGAGTATTTTTCTGCCAAGCGTTGGATTGAATGGCGTCCAAGCGTCTTTGGTCCGATCGCTGCTGATCATCGCCATGGCCGCATTCAGCTTTGCATCCATCTCATCCAGATAATGAAACGCGATCGCTTCGAGGGTCATAGGAATCTTGGGACTTCCATGCTCCAGGCATCCATGGTGACTTACGATGATGTGTTGAAGTCGCAGAAGCGTTGATGCGTCAATCGTAATCCCTGCTTCTCGCAACTCTTGAACCTTGCGGTCCAACATCTGTATTCCTTGCACCAAATGACCAAGCAATTGGCCTGAATCACTGTATGTCAGTTCGCCATCAAAAAGCAACTCTTCGAGCTTCCCAATGTCGTGCATCATGGCCCCTGCAAGCATCAGGTCTCGATTCAGATAAGGATAATGATGGGAGATTCGATCCGCGAGTTCCATCAACGAAACGACATGCTCCAGCAGTCCGCCAGGGTAGGCATGGTGGGCTTTAATGCCAGCCGGTGCCAGCTTCATGGAGCGTTGTACCGAAGCATCCTTCAAGAACGAGGCAGAAATACTGGCAAGGGTCGTGTCTTGGATACTCAGAACAAGTTCTGAAAATCGACTCCATAGCGTATCGACATCGACTCGGTTCCCAGCATCGAAATCTTCTGCATCGACCGTACTTTCGTCCACCAGGGAAACTTGGTTGACGATCAATTGCAGCACTCCATTATGCAATTGAGACGCGCCTTGGACGCGAACGTAAGCGCCTTTCGGGAACCGCTCGACAAGCTTCTCGTCGGCGTTCCATTTCATACCCGAGATGATGCCGGTTCGGTCTTGAAGCTGTAAAAGTAAGTAAAGATTTCCTTGCCGATTCGCACGAAGTTGGCGATCTGCAATTCGAAATGTATCCTCCACTTGCATTTGTGGCTGGATGTCACTGACAAACAATTTTGACATTGGAACCGATCTGGGGTGTTTGCGGCATAGACCCACTCTTTCGAAATGGGCATCCATCAAAACCCTGAGAAGATACCCTGGATCGACTGATTGTCTAGACATGCCGTGACAGGATGGACAGCATGATGGTCGATCCATTCGGTTCGAAAACAAATGCCTCGATCGAAAGATCTTCGTATTGGCTACCGAGTCCGCTGGTAGCTGCAAGCTGTCTCAAATGACTTGGTGAGCATCTCGGTGTACTCGAAGTGCTCCATCTCCTCCCCTTGCAATTCGACTTCGTAGAATCCTTGATACCCACACTCCTCGACCGTCTGGACAATTTCCATCAACGGAATTCGGCCGTGTCCCAGCAGGCACCGATTCTGCTCTCCCATCGGAGCGGTTTTGGCATCTCCCAGTTGCACCAAACGAATGAAAGGAACAATGGATGGCAGCCAATGCATTGCATTCTGGTCCTGAGCCATGTGATAACAATCGAAAACAACTCCGCAGTTGCTGCGACCGATGCCCGCAATCACGTCGAGAGTATCTGGAATGCTGGTCAAAAAAGTGAATTCCTGAGCACATCCTACATGCATCGGCTCCACCGCAAGCTGAATCCCAACCGCCTGAGCCGCTTCAGATAGCTCCACAAGTGCCTTACGGAGCGTTCGCTTTGCATGGTTGCGAGTGTGACCGGAACGCCCACCTGCAAGAACGACTAGGCAATCGGCTCCAATCTGCGCTGCCACGTCAACGGCATCCAAGGCATCATGCATGGCGTCCTTATACGATCTACCATCGTTGCCGGTGAATCCACCAATCCAATTCAAAGAAGAGACCTTCAGGCCTTGTTCCAAAAGAAGTTCGCACCCCTTGGCCTCTCCGCAATCTGCCAATTTCGGTCGCCAAACACCAACCGCACTGAAACCATGCTCTTTGTAGCGAAGCACGTCTTCTTCGAACGTCCAACGATACGTTGAGAGTTCAGAAACAGCCAAACGAGACATCCATGTGTTCGACATTCATGCTTCCTGGTTTGAAAAGAAAAGAGTAGCCGAATCACCGTTGTCGCGAAGGCACTGTCAAAGACAAGCGATCACGTCACCGAGCAAACCCGGCGACAATCAAGTCGCAATCAAGGCAAGCATCAACGTTTTCCGCCGATCGTTCAACGAGGATGCAAGTATCTACAACCCGCCACGCCTGTAAAGCACAGTAAGGACCATTCTGAAAAATTCCGTAAGCTTGCAAACTGCACCTTGGTACTAACCGCCCTTTGCCTTACCCCACAAAACCTGGATTGTTGATGCAGCTCAAACGGTACCGCAAGCATGAACCCCATGCAGTCTACTTTCGTTTTGTCCTGAATGTCGAACACCGAACAAGGCATGTCGAATAACGAAGTGGTGTGCCTATTCCTTCGGATTTCGACATTTCTTGTTCAAAAGTCGTAGTTGTTTTTGAAGCCACGGCAACCAAGAAAGTACCGTTGGGTAAGCTGCCGCGGCTCAGGTGTGACACGCTTGGCAATCCGGAGTCGAAGTGGACGTCATGCCAATTGCCGTTTTTGCAAGCGATCGAGATGCCTTCTTTTTAGGCAAATACACAGCCGCGCACCTGCGGAAGGCCCCTTGGTCATCTGTACGAAAGCGTCGTTGTCTATTTTTTAAGGTAACTAAAAGCGCCCTTGATGTATTTTTTGGGTTTTAAATTGCTAATAGACGGTTTTTTGCCGATTAGGATCGAAAGGAGACGAGACAGAAATTCGGTTGTTTTGCAACCATGGCACAAAAAATGCTTATCAGAATAAGCATGGAGTTTGGGTGAGGAGAGACGCCTGAACAATCATCAAATAATTGGCATCGCGATCGTGGCGAGACTGGCTGGAGGAGGGAGAGGACCTTCGGCTGTTCTTGTTGTTGTCGCGATGCCTTTTTTTATGGACTTATTTTCCCGATTCCTTTCGTAAAGTAGCTGTTAACGCGAAACGCGTCTGCAAGTATCGTGTTGGTTAGTTTGTGCATCTGTCGCACGGCCTTTCCTACACTTTCGTTTTGCTTGAACCTTGGGGATAAAAATGCTGATCCGCGTCTGTCTCTCTCGACCTTTTCTTGCCTTTGCCATGGCAATGGCGATTGTCCCGTTTTCGTTTGCTCAGGAAGAGGGCGGGCGTGGAGGGCGCGGCCAAGGTGGCGGCCCGGGTGGCCCCGGCG
>CAITIF010000039.1 GCA_903892365.1 uncultured Pirellula sp.
GCCGCAGGTTTTTGGATCGGTGCGGTTGACGCAACCGCTGCGGTTGGCGGTTGAGTTACTTCCGATGTCGTGTTCGGCTTGGATTCAGTGGGGTTGGATTCAGTTGGTCTGGATTCAGTTGGTCTGGATTCAGTTGGTCTGGATTCAGTTGGTCTGGATTCAGTTTGTCTGGATTCAGTTTGTCTGGATTCAGCGGGGTTGGATTCAGCGGTGCACCCCAGCAAATTGAAGCCAAGCAACAACAATGTCATGGCTGCAAGAAAGTGGCGTTCCTGTTGAGCTACATTTCGGAGGGTTCGGATATTTCTAGCCATGCTGAAAAACACTTTGGTAGTTCGGGTGCTTCGTCAAAATCGCCGCCTTGCCAACGCAGCTCGATTCGATTGCTTGCTTGAAGTAACTTACGAATGGAGACAATCGCTGAACCATCCACTATAGCTGATTCGAGACACTTGTCCCCCCAAAAAATCTTGGTGGAAGAATCTAGGTTCGCGAAACACAGCATCACTTGCTGATCTTCAGTAAGTCCCGTTGGGCAATGGAAGCTACGAACGGCCAGAATTGAATTTCGTTGTTGATTTTGAAATTCGGAGTATTTCGAAAGCTTCCAGTTGGAGCTGAGAGAGATTCGATGTTTAGCATTCACATTCGGACTCATACATCGCGGTGCTAGGGAATACACCAGGCTTGTCTTCGGCATACCAACGGTCTAGAACCGCGGACCATTCGGAAAGGTTCTTGACTCTTGCAAAACTCTCGCGAACAAGCAACCCTTCGGGATGAAGTGCTGAATACTTGATTCCAAACTTGCGCATCGGGACGCCAGCTCGATCCCGTCCGTAAAGTTGTTCAGCCAACTGGAAGTGCTCTAAAATCACGTCTCTCTGACGGTGAAGCGAGGGGGCCGCAGGTAAGGGCTGGCGATGAAAGATGGCTTGGCATTGCTCAAAGATCCACGGATTTCCAATGCAGCCACGAGCCACGGTCACTCCGTCGATTCCCGTTTCTTGCATCATTTTCAAGCATGATTCGGCGGTGAACAAGTCGCCGCTCCCCAAGATGATTCGGTCGGGACCGACGTGCTGCTTGACTTCGCGAAGAAACGCCCATCGGCTGGGTCCGTTGTAACGCTGCACAACGGTTCGGCCGTGCACGGTGATGGCGGCAACCCCCATGGCAAAGGCACCATCCAGGATTTCGTAAAATCGATCGCGACTTTCCGCGGAATCGTCCATCCCTCTTCGCATCTTAATCGTCACTGGAATATCCGGCGGGACGATATCCCGAGTCTGTCGAACAATCTCCAATGCTACGCTTGGCTGGCTCAGATGATATCCACCCCGGCATCGGCCGAGGACTTTTTTGACTGGGCAACCAAAATTGATATCAATGACCGCGAAACCAGCTTCAACCAGTTTTTTTGCCCCCAAGGCAAATTGCTCCGGTTCCGCCCCCATCAGTTGACCTGCGACCGGTTGCTCCTCTTGACTGTTAAAAAGAAAATGTTGAGTTCGCTTCCGCTCTTTTAGCTCGACAAGAAACTGGTCCAGCATCACTTCGCAGAGCGAATAGGAAGCGCCATGCCGACGTGCGATCAGACGCATCGGCCAATCGCTATACCCACTTAATGCAGCTTGTACGACCGGAAAGCCAATTTCGACAGCACCAATTTTGAGCGGCCGGTAAAGCGCGGGCATGGTGGGTGAGGCACTGGAGGTCAAAATAGCCATTTCCTATCAAATCGTTTATCTTTTTTGCGGTTCTCTAGCGAGATTAATGCACTGGTTGCTGGAGTCAACGCCAAACTGGTCTGGCAACGTCAGCTGGGAAATGGTAGATCGAAGGTACAGGCCGGCAGGAGTTGTCGGCTTGGCAAAAGAAGCGGCAGGATGTCGCTCGAAAAAACGTAGCAAATCAGGGATGTAGGTATGAGTTTCCGATTCGATTTACCAACGGTGCTCCAACTTTCCAAAAAATGCTTTTGCATGGCACTGATTGCCTGCTTAGCAATCCAATCCTCCTCGAGGCTCGATGCCCAAGTGGCTCGCCCCAAGGTGACGAACTCAGTGGCCCCGCAAAATGGGGTCAATGATGCTTTCGCCGTCAAAGCGGAACACGGGCCTTGGTTCGTGATGGCGATGTCCTTCAGTGGTCCCGATGCGAAAGAACAATCCGAAAAGCTGGCGATGGAACTGCGAAGAGATTTCCAGCTCCAAGCGTATTGCTTAAGCAAACGATTTGACTACACCCAAGGGGTCGAAGGGGCTGGATTCAATCAAAACGGCGAAGGTCGCAAGATGAAATTCCGCGACGCCAAGGTGGTCGAGGGATATGCGGTCTTAGTAGGTGATTTCGATTCCATCGACAGCCCCGCAATCAAAGAAACTCTCGACAAGGTCAAACGCATCACTCCGCGAATGATGGCCAACGGCGGCGAACCCATCGACCCCAAAAGCGATTCGGTCGACGTTAGCAGTTACCGCAAGTATCTCCAGAAGCTAATGCGATCTGGCGAACAGGAAGCAGACCAACCGCCTGCCCCTCAAGGACCGAGGTCGGGCGCGTTCGTCACTCGGAATCCACTTCTGCCAGCCGATTATTACAAGGCACCCGTGCTAGATAAGTTCGTTAAGAATCTCAACGAACAAAAGGGTCTGTCCGAGTTTTCTTTGCTGGATTGCCCGGGCAAATTTTCAGTTCGTATCGTTGTGTTTCGCGGCGAAGACCAAACCTCCAGCTGGGGGCGTTCCACCAGTGCGATGAGCGAGGAAGACAAAGTTTCTCAACTGGATATTGCTGCTGAACGGGCAACCTTGACGGTGCGCGCTCTTAGGCAAGCTGGCTACGAAGCCTACCAGTTTCACGATCGAACCCAAAGCTATGTGACCATCGGAAGCTTCGACGAACTTGGAAGCCTGGACAAGCAAAACCGCTTGGTTTTCTCCGATGGAATCAAAGCGATCATCGAACGATTTGGATCTACGAAACAGGTTACGAAAACCATGTACGGCTACACACAGACCCCTCGACTATTATTCGATTTGGTCAATCAAAACATGCTCCCTGAACTGACCAGCGCGCCGGACGGAAAGACCCGTGGTGAATGGCTAGCGAAATATTCGGTCGCCTTCGACCTGAACCCATCGCCAATGTCGGTACCGCGTCCTTCAAGCTCGAGCATCTACGGCGGATCCTTCTTGGGCAAACGCGATCGCTAGCGGACGCCGCAAGTTATTAGATTGGTATTGAACCAAAAAAAATCCACCGGTAGGAAACACCGGTGGATTTTCATTTCAATACTCTGCGAAGCAAACTTAGCAGGACTGTCTTTTTGTTCTATGGATTATACGACTACGGTTTCTTTGATCTTTTGCAGGAAGTGATCACCACCTGCTTTGCTGAATTCTTTCGCAGCCTTCTCAGCCTTTTTCAGGTCTTCGTATTCGAAAACGGCGACTCGCTTCAAGCTTTGGTTGAAAACGCCCCAGTATAACTTGATTCGAGGTTCCGCGGCGGCCTTGCGAGTTCGCTTGACTTTGGGTTCGGCGGGAGGTGCATTTGGGTCGACTTCCTTGACGGCCTTCTTCTTGCGTGGTGTTTTTGCAGCAGTTGCCATGGACAGATAACTCCAGGTAGGGAATGAAGAAAGCAAGCTGGAAAATGCCTTCAATTCCAAGCTACCGGTATCCCCTGGAGAGTAAGGCATACCAAAGCGTTCAAGGAGACAC
>CAITIF010000040.1 GCA_903892365.1 uncultured Pirellula sp.
AGACAAGTTGTTTTTTTCTTTCACACATCATTACTCTCTCTTCTATTCGGCCCTTCATCCTAAGTCGCTTTCAAGTCATTTACTGGTCAAGGGAGAAGACCTCAGCGCCATTCCGTGTCCCCAAAGCGCTGTAGGTAACAGCACTCATGTTGTCGCTCAGAAACGTTACGGAACCATCCACCATCGCGAAGTTTGCTCCGCCTGTGTGACGGCTACCAAAGCTAATTTCGTAAGCAGCGAATTCAGGGGTTCCAGCAGCAGGCTTTTTGTAATTCATCGGAACACCAGTCGAACCGAGCATTTCGGACATATCTCCTTGATTCGTGGTATCGATGTCATCTGCCCCGATATACCAATGATCTTTTCGTCCCATCATAGGTTGGTTATTTTCCCTCAAAACGCCCATCTCAGGAACAGCGAATAAATCGGGTTCTGCCTCGCCGAAAGCGATGGTGTTCGAGGTCCCATCAGTAACAGAAGCCAGAGTTGCCCCAGTTAGACCAAAGCTTCGGTCATTTCGCTTGATACGCTGATGATTTACTTTCTGAATCATCACACCGTCTAGGTCCGAAATAACTTCAACGCTACCAGTCGTCCCCCAAGGTGTAGGGACGCCTGTACGATAACGCCGATCATCTGCAATTCTTCCTGAAACGCACCCTAGGTAGTTGCCTACAGCGCGCTTCTGAACAATCCAGTTGTCTCCCGAGATATCAGCCGCTTGAACAGGCATCACAGTTGAAGGGCAACGGAACGCACTGATCGGATTCTCGCAGACGAAAATATTACGCCACACTGGCGGATCGTTCGGACTAGTTGTCATTCCCGGAAGGGGCGCAGCCCATTGGGCATTGATGATACTGTCCTCTTGCATTGTTAGCATGTTATAAGAATTGGTTTGCTCCATGTACGGAAGAAGCAGGGCAGACCATGCCGTACCAACCCCAAACTCGGCGCCCATGGGAAAGCCTTTGTAAGCTCCCTCAAAATTCAAGGATGCCAAAGCAATTTGCTTCAAGTTGTTTTGGCATTGCATTCGCCGAGCAGCCTCACGTGCCGCTTGAACGGCTGGAAGCAACAGCCCTACCAGGATACCGATGATGGCAATGACCACCAACAATTCAACCAACGTAAACGCTGTTGGCAAGCGTAATTTCCGATTCGCCACGCTCATTTTCGTCCCTCTGAAATTGGTTACTTCGTTTTTACATCGAAATCAAAAACATTTGCCTGATTCGCAACTGTCACCGTCTCTGGCGTTGTACTAGGTTCTTCATACTTCGACGGAAACAGGTTTACGACCCCACCATCTACCTCGCTTGGCTTGGTATCAACGGGCATGATCTTCCCGCTCTTGTCGGCCCAAAGGATAAAAATCACCTTGTACTTACCCGGGAAAATTCCCTTTTCACCCTGTGGGTGCTGGATCTCAAACTTCCCTTCCTTATTGGTCACGCCAAAACCGAACCCATGTCGATCTGGATTAAAGGTCGTTGCGTCAGGAAAGAAACCAACCTTGCAGTTCTCCACAGTCTTCCCATCGAGCTTGACCGTCCCAGTCACAGACAGCATGGGGGGACGACCACATCCGAGTGAGCCAAGAAAACAGATAAAAACAAGAATCGAACCCCAACTCGAACAGTGCGCTGCCATAAAAGACTCTCTCTGATAGATCATTTGACGTGGGCCAAACGAGTTCCAATATCCCTCGCTTTTCTAGACCGCAATTGCAGCCAGATAGACGATAAGACCAGCCCTGAACTCCGGGTGAGAATTGTTTGCGTTCTTTGTGAAGTTGTGATCTGCAAAAGATGTGCATTTCGTGAATATCAAGATGCACCGGACGGAGAATTTTCGACGGTTGCGGGTGGAATTCGGCCTTTTCAGAAAGTGTGTGGTCAACCGAAATGGAATAGAGTACAATAAAGGCTCTTCTCTGAACTCTTTTCGTCCTCACTAATCACGAGGTTTCGTCTATGAAGCACGTTGCATTCTGCTCATTGGTGATTGTCTTTTTTGCAGCCGCGCAAAACCTAACCTCTTTAAGCCTGTTCGCACAAAATTCATCTAAAGCTGCTACAACGTCGAAGAAATCCACCAAAGCTTCAACGCCCAAGCCGGGTACGACGCGGATGGAGAAATTGCCGCTTCCGGAAGTCATCACCAAGTTGTCGCAGAGTCCACCGTTCAAGGTGGCGAAGATTGATCGAAGTCGACGGGCTGATGTTCAATCGGCGGCATCGCAGATTGACGCGATCATCGATCGGGGCTTGGAACAAAGTGGAGAGAAGCCACAACCAACATTGCGCGATGAGCAGTTCGTCCGTCGTGTCTACCTCGAAATGGGCGGCCG
>CAITIF010000041.1 GCA_903892365.1 uncultured Pirellula sp.
AGGGTCGAACGTCTCCAGTTGGCTCGGCCCACCTTGCATCCACAGGATGATAAGATTTTTCGCCAGCAATTTATTCGCTTGCTTGGATTCGGAGGCACGAGCGAGTCGTTCCGCGAAATGCGTCAACGATCCTGCGGTCGCTAAACCAACGGTTGAGATGGCCGTAGATCTTAGGAATTGTCGGCGTCGGAAATCGACCAACGATTGGCATCCATACTCGCGTTCATTTAGTGATTCCATTGGAACTCCGTGCTATTGATGAGCGTCCAGAATAAACTGCCGACAGCTTTGGAGCGAGCGTCGCCACGCGTGTCATGCAATCGGTCGCAAAACGCAGTTAGCTCCGCGCCCGATGGTTTTCGATTCAGGACCGAAAGATATGCAGTTTCGATCGCAAGTTTGTCGTCACCAGCCAGCATTGCGATCCGGGAAGATGCATTCGCGATGGGATTGTTATCGACATGTTCCGATACGTAACGGCCGTTCATCACCAGAAGACGTTGGGGAATGGTGACGGTTTGCGAAGTGAATTCTTCGTCGCCGCGATCTCCGTAAGCTTTTGTGAAATCGTTCACTCCGCCAAACAACTCGAGCTTTGCGATAATGGAGCTGTTGTCATCGATGGCTTTGATCCGAGCAGACTGATG
This sequence comes from uncultured Pirellula sp., assembly GCA_903892365.1. Classification (GTDB taxonomy): domain Bacteria; phylum Planctomycetota; class Planctomycetia; order Pirellulales; family Pirellulaceae; genus JBKCUI01. The sequence goes on from CAITIF010000041.1 coordinate 648, forward strand.
AATGGAAGCGGCAACTTGTTCGGGTCTCAATTGAGTCAGCGGAAACACCGCCCAAGCAAGCTCATGCTTTTCTTCTACTTCAAGCTCGGACATTTTTGAGTCCGAAGTGGATTTAGCTTCGTAGCTCTCGGGAATTCGCGAATCACGTTGGAACGCTTCGGTGCAAACGATTGTTTTGATCAATTGCTTCATGTTAAAGCCGCTTGTTATGAACTGCTCGGCCAAGATTTCAAGGCCGGCTGGAAAGGGGCCAGACAAAGGAATGCTATCGATGGGTTCTACCAGAGGCTTTCCAAATAATAGTGCCCAAGTTCGATTCACGGTCGCTCGAGCGAATGCTTTGTTCTCAGGATGAGTGATCCAGGCTGCTAATCGTTCGCGAGTCTCCCCCTTTTCCGGCAATAGATCACGGCGGTAAGGAACGGTCGGTGCGACGTTGGATTCCTCGTCCGCGTTCAAGTACTTGATCTTGTAATCGACATCCGAGTTTTTAATTCCAACGAAAGGGTTGTCCATTTTGGCGCTCGAAAAGAAAGCAGCCAATTGATGGAAGTCCGCTTGCTCGCCCATTCGGGACGTGGAATCGGTATTGTTGGTCAGTGTTGCATTAGCAATTTCGTCGGTGAAGTTGACTTTGCCTAAATAGTCTTGGTGGCATTGGAGACAATCGATGCGTTGAGCTAGGAAGGCTCGGGTCGTTCGGCCTGCCAATCGGATTGCGTCTGGGCGGCCTTTATCCGATTCATCCAGTGTCGCTGTCAAAAAGTTTACTTCTGGCGAATCGGTCCAAGAACCCTTGGAGGACAAGATTTCGCGGACCACTTGGTCGAACGGTGTATTCTTTTGAAATTGGTCGGCTAGCCATTCCACGTACATACGTCTTCGAAAGACAAGGAAGGGGCCGTTGTTGGTTCCGACGGTTGCTCGGGTCCAGCGTTCCGCAAGATAGTCCGCAGACCGACGATCTTCTAAAAGATACTCCGTCCACCAGGCAATTCGTTGGGATTCAGGCAACTGTTCCACCACTCGGATCTCTTCCAGGGACAGTCCGTTTCCAACAAGTGCAAGGCTGATGCGTCGTGCAACGGTGAGCCAATCTGCTGGCGGTGCGACGGCCAATTCTTGGCGTTCGATTTCGGCGAGCATGGCGGCATCGATTCGGGATGCTGTGGTTTGTACCAATTCTGGAACGTCAGAGGAAATCTCCTCGGTCGGCTTGGAGAGACGGGCACGAGGTGACGTTGCCCAAAGCAATCCGCCCAGCACACCAAGGATCGCAACCATCGATAGCGACCGCCGCAGAAACCGTTCGCGGCGAGATATCGGTGGGCTTCCTTCCGCACTATGGCGACTCATTTGTGGTGGAGGAACGGGCGCGGGTCTTGCTGACATGGCAGAGTCAGCGTCCGAGGTGGCTGAATTCAAAATTGGCGGTATTGAAGTTTCCATAGCCGGCTATTCGTACGAATCGGTCAAAGCTTGGGGAAGATCTGGTCGTATCTCACCTTTTCCAACTGATTTTTCGAAAAATTCTTTCGCACGTTTCTCATGGAGTTCATTTTTCGTAGGCGAAAGGGAGCAGAAAACGGCTCGGGCTGCCAAGTCCGTTGGTCCTACATCGTTAAGGGTTAGATCGGCCAATGCAAGAGCGATCCCTAGCGGCATCTTATCCCAAGCGTATTTTTCGTTCTTGCCATCGACGCGAATAATCAATTCCTTTTCCGTGGTCTCAACAATGGTAATCTTGCGCTTACCGACATTCAGTACCTCGGTGGCTCGCAGCTTCTTTTTCGCGTCCTTCATGGAACTGATAAAGATTTCGTACAGTTGCCCAAGCTGGTCCAATCGCGATTGTTTGGCAATCAATTCGTCGGTCTTGGAGAGTGGAATCGCAATCTCCATTTGCTTATGGAACTTTTCGAAATCGAGCTGGTCGATGGCAGTTCTAGCCTCCTTCATGGCATTGTTCCATTCCTTCATGGATGCCATCGATGGCATTTCGGTCATCGATGGCGTTTCGGGCGCGGCTGGCGTTTCGGACATCGTTGGCACAGCAGGCGCCGGAGCGTTTGGTTCGGGGGCTGATGGCTCGGGAGCGGCAGGTGGCATGGTCATCTCTGGGGTGGTTGGTTCAGAGCCCATTCCAGTCTCCGTCCCTAGGCTCATTCCCAAACCCAAGTTGGCGTTGGCAGAGTCATTTGAGTCTTGCGATAGAGTTGGCAATCCTGACTGAATCGGCTCGTTCTTCTCGGTGATAGGCTTTGTTTTTTGACGGTCCGCAGCGGGTTCAAGCACAGGATCCGCGTTCTTGGCGATTGCCTTTAGGCCGGAACTTACAGGATCGATGTTGGCCTTGGCTAGTTCTGCATTGCGAAGAACTTGTTGTCGATTCCACCAGAATTTGGCACCAGCGAACGCAAGGAAAAGAAAGGCAACCGCAAAGATACCCGACAGATAAAGCTTGTTTTTGAATTTGCGAGCTCGTTGAAGCTGCTCGATACGCAGCAATTCCTTGGACTTCGTTGGTTGATTGCCGTTGGCATTGGGGCGGTGGCTTGGGGTAGCCATCGAAGTGGAAAGCGAGGGTGGCGCGATGGAGCTCCTGGCCTGCACTAGAAAATCGTCTTCCGCTGAGGCGTCAGTAAGCTGCGGAATGAAATGCTTTAGTTCCGTCCATCGTTCTTCAGGTTGGCCGAAGGACAGCAACTTGGTGCTAGCGTCATTGGAGTCCGGAGTTTCGGCAGGCTCGAAGGCCCGAAACAAATCGATGGCTCCATGGCTGGGGAGCGTTGTCGCTGCGGTCAGAGCCAAGATCGATTGATCGTATTTGGCTCGCGAATTCGGGTCCAACAAATCCGCCTGCGCTTGCTTAAGCAAATTGGCAACCAGCAGTGCTGATTCAGGATTGGACTTTCGATCGGAGGCGTTCCATCTTGCGACTGCGGCCTTGAGGGCGTCCCTGATATCCGTCGAACTTGCATCGGGGGAGATACCTAGCAAATCGTAATGATGGATGGGATCTTGGTGAATGGATATTCCCAAATGCCGCTCGATCGCTTCTTGAGTTCTCGTTGCTTCCATGGATGCATGCCCTGCTCGTATCGAGTTAGGAAAATGGGTTCGTTGAATCGTTTTCTACGCTCGCGGATTGTCGGTGCCGTTGCCATCGCGAAGCAAGCCCATGCAGGATGCTGATCCACATAGCAAACAGCAGAGGTGAACTGTAGCAAAACAACAAAAAGAGCAGATGAGTTGTACGGTCGGGTTTGTCCGACTTCGCAGTCTGCGGAAGACCAAAAATGTCATTGATTCCGTTGGAGATTAACGGGACTCGCGAGGCGAGTGCAATCGCCAAAGAAATGCCAGCAAAAACAACCATCGAAAACAGCAACATCCAAAGGCTGATGGTCACATTGGAGCCTTGTCTTGGAGCGAATGGGCCGGTGGGAGTGAGTGGCTCGGACACGAATGGCTTTCTGGGGCTTTCTGGGGATGCTTCTTGTTTGAATGAACAATTCGAAAAACAAATTGTAATGCTTTCTGGCTCGCAGAAGCGTTTGCTTTCGCAAGAACCAGCCAAACTTGATTGGTTACGAAGACTGACAAATGGCTCGTTACATTTCCACAGCGAATCACAAGACACCATCCATTATAGCCCGATATCCCGCGAAAGAAGTTGATTTGCTTTTGCGTTTTTGACAGCGAAAGTCCGTCTGCATCTTGAGCCGCGGGCGCTAGCCGCGATAAGGATTTCACGGGAAAATGCGTGTCGCGGCTGACGACTGCAGTTCAGGTCGGATCCTCGGCTGGGCGTTTAGCGACAGAACTGAGAACGCAATCCTTGTGGAAAAGCTATCGGAGTTTCAAGCTCAGGGCGAGTTTCGCTACCTGAACCCAAATCCATTTGATATAAAGTCAATGGAGATGGTTGACGCGTTTTTTATGACTTCAGTACTGGTATAGGAAAGAATCCATGGGGAGGCCCACCCTGTTTTTGCTGAAAGAGGACTTTCGCGATGGCGATGGATTGCCGTATTTTTGTCCCGATTGTGCGACCATCAGCGGTGTCTTGTCTTATTTTCCAAAGATTCGACACGCGATCGATGTTCGGTATGTCGATTTTGAGCGTCCGCGGCAGGCGATTGTTGAATTGGTTGGAGCACAGAATCAAGGATGTCCAATTCTGGTGCTCGACAAGGCTCCGCACATGGATGCTATTCGATTTCTAACGGGGCAACATGACGGGCGTTATTTCGTCTCCGGTGCAAAAGCAATTGCGATTTTCTGGTCTTGTTTGTACGGAACTTCTCGCCCTCACTAAAAGGCTGCCGCCCATCGGTTTGTTTTTCATCTAGACATCGCAACAGAATCCAGCAGTTATCTCATGGAAATATCCAACCGGCAGGACGGACCTGGCTTTCTCTTCGACATGAATCCGTCGATTGATGGCTTTGAAGAAATCGAAAACGAAAAGACTCATTTTTGCGATGATGATTCGGACTTGGAAACCGAAGTACCTGCAATTCGTTCAGTAGCCCCAGAGGATCGGCAAGCCTTCCTGCAGTTGGCGTTGGTCAACGGGGTTGGACCTCGCACGCTGGCTGCCTTGTTGGCTCACTTTGGTTCGGCGACAGATGTTTTGGGAGCAACGCTGGCGCAACTTGGTAAAGTTCCTCGCGTTGGACCCAAACTGTCGAGTTTGATACGAGACGCGTCGAGCAGCGACCTTGCCGATCGGGTCGCACAGCATTGTCAGGATCATGGTGTTCGAATCCTAATCGCTGGGGATTCGGACTTTCCGCGTTTGTTGACCGAGCTCGCGGACCCTCCGGTTCTTCTTTTTGTTAAAGGTCAGTTCCTGCCATCGGACCAGCTTTCCATCGGTATGGTTGGAACTCGGCATTGCACGCATTACGGGCGTACGATGGCAGAGCGATTATCGAAAACCTTGGCTCGCTATGGGATCACCATCGTCAGTGGTTTAGCCAGAGGGATCGATGCGGTTTCGCACCAAGGAGCATTGGATGTTTCGGGTAGGACAATCGCGGTTTTGGGAAGTAGTGTTACCGATATCTACCCACCTGAGCATGCGGAACTTGCCGAAAAAATTGTCGAACATGGTGCACTTGTCAGCGAAACGCACCCGTTTGCAAAGCCCAAAGCAGGTGTTTTTCCTCAGCGTAACCGGATTATCAGTGGACTTAGTCTTGGCGTGATCGTTGTGGAAGCGGCCGAGCGGTCTGGGTCGTTGATCACGGCCAGGCATGCTGGGGATCAAGGTCGGGATTTGTTTGCCGTTCCTGGGCAAGCCAACTCACGTATGTCGCGTGGATGCAATCAACTAATCCGTGATGGTGCAATTCTCATTCAAGACGCCGAAGATGTGATCGAGCATCTTGGGCCGCTGGTGGAAAGGGCCAAGTTGAGCGAGGAAAAGGTAGTACACCATCCTGTCGAATTACAATTGAACGAGATCGAGCAGTGTGTGCTTCAAGCGATTGACAGCTCGCCCACGGATATTGACCACGTGATTGTAAAGTCGAACCTTCCTGTTCCACGTGTATTAAGCACCTTAAGTGTCTTGGAAATGCGAGGGCTAATCCAACGACCTTCTGGCCGAACGGTCGTTCGACGATCGTAAATGGGCATTCCAAGAAGCGTTTGCGTTTCGTTTCGCAACCCAACTCATTGTTCAAATTGACCTAAAACATTCGCAAACATCAGCAAGCATCTGACATGACCACATTCGCTATCGTAGGTACAGGAGCACTCGGGGGATTTTACGGTGGGTTGTTAGCGAAGTCGGGGCAGGAGGTTCACTTCCTTTTGAACTCCGATTATGAATTTGTGAAGGCGAATGGATTGCGGGTCGACAGCAAGCTGGGGGATTTCCACCTGTCGCAGGTGCACGCTCATCCGAACGTGGCTTCCATGCCAAAATGCGATGTGGTCATTCTTGCCTTAAAGAGTACTCAAAATTATCTACTGCCCAGTTTGTTACCTCCCTTGTTGCATGCGGAGTCGATGGTCTTGGTGTTGCAAAACGGCTTGCATGTAGAGCAATCTGCACGTGAGGCCGTGGGTCCAGGGAGGGTAGCGGGTGGGTGTTGTTTTCTTTGCTCCAACAAAATTGGGCCTGGGCACATCCGGCACCTGGATTACGGCAAGATTCTCATGGGGCCGTTCCAGGGGCTTGACGATTCGGAGCAAGGTCCGTCGATGGTGAGGCTTGACGTTGTTCGTGATATGTTTCGGGCTACCGGCATCGAATGCGAAACAACCAGTTCACTGACATGGGCTCGATGGCGCAAGCTGATGTGGAACATCCCATTCAACGGGTTGTCGGTCATTCTGAATTCAAGCACCGACAAGATCATGAAGGACCCAGATGCGCGTGCCTTGGCAAAATCGATCATCCAAGAAGTACGGCAAACCGCGTGCGATAGCGGACATTTTATCGAGCCCACTTTTGTCGATTACATGATGGAGCATACCGATGAAATGGTACCGTATGACAGCAGCATGCGGCTCGACTTTTTGGCTGGCCGAGTGATTGAGGTCGAAGCAATTTATGGGAATGCTCTTCGAGCTGCCGAGCGTTGCCATCTGGAGCCGAAACTGATTCGGATGATATACCAGCAGCTGAAGTTCTTGTCAAAGAATCGATAATCCTTGCCAATATTGGGCGTTCTGGGCCCTGGCGGTAGGATGAACGGACCGGTCGATGCAAGACTTCTGGATAGGGATGCTTGTTTGTGGCGCAGTTGCACTCTATGCTAAATGCGCTTGCTCGCTTCCTTGCACTGGTTCGCTACCTTGCAACGTGCAATCAAGTGTGTGGTTTCTTTCCTCTCTCCGGACGAATCATGACAAAAAAGCACTCGGTACCTCGGCGTCAGTTCTTAAAAACATCGGTTGCAACCGGCGCCGCTGCGGCGATCGCGCCCACCATTATTCCTTCGTCCGCCATTGGCCGGGATGGTGCAACGCCTCCTAGTGAGCGGATTGTTGTAGGTGGAATTGGGATTGGGAATCGAGGTCTCTATGACCTTGGTTGCTTTCTCGAGCAAAAAGATGTGCAGTTCGCTGCTGTCTGCGACGTGAAGGAAACTCGACGCGTTTTAGTGAAGAAGCGAGTCGATGAACTGTACGGCAATCAGAACTGCGATATGTTCCGCGACTACCGCGAGCTGCTAGACAAAAGTTATATCGATGCCGTGCTGATTGCGACGGGCCCGAACTGGCATTGCACCATGTCCATGTATGCCGCCAAGGCTGGCAAGGATATCTATTGCGAAAAACCGTGTACGAAGAATATTGAGCAAAGCTTGATCTTGGCGGACACCATTCGCAGGACCGCTCGAGTCTTTCAAGTCGGAACACAACGTCGGAATCTTCCTCATTTTGCATTCGCCTGTTATTTGGCTCGTACAGGAAAGCTTGGCAAGCTGAAGCGAGTTTACGCTCACCCTGCCGGCATGCGAGCTTTCTCCAGTGGATGGTTGCCTGGGGAACCGGAACCTGCCGTCGATGTCGTTGACTGGGATACTTATTTGGGGCCTGCTGCTTGGCGACCATACCATCCCACTTGGATGAACGGATTCGAGTTTGAAAAGGGAGGTGGGCTTGTCGGTGGTGGAGTTTTGGAATGGGGTTCGCACTGTGTGGATCTTTGCCAATGGGCTGTGGACGATTGCGCGCCACCGGTAGAATACAATCCGCCTGTAGACGGGGAAATTGTTGCCAAGTACGAAAGTGGCGTCGAGTTGGTCTTCCGGGAAAAGAATTGGATTCCTTTGGGTTCTTGTCCTGTTCGTTTCGAGGGGGAAACGGGGTGGGTGGAAGCAGGTGACAGTGGCAAGATGGTGCTCAGTTCCCCAGCGCTGCTTGCGGGTCGAAAGGTCGAAGAGATTGGGGACTACCCGGCGACTTTCCATGTTCGCGACTTCTTGGATTGTGTCAAAACACGTGGGAAGCCGAAGGGGAACGCCCAAGCTGCTTGCAACGCTCATATTGCATGCCACGCAGCCAACATTGCCTTGTTCCTGAATCGAAAAGTGAACTTCGACAATGCGACTCATTCTTTCATTGACGATGCTGAGGCAAATCGTTTGCGATCGGAAGCACTGCGAGAACCGTGGCGGTTGTAGCAATTGCTTTCACCCTAGTGTCATCCTCTCTACCACTTCGCAATCGGCTGGAATCCATACCTATGAAACTCAAAAATACCTTTCGTTTCCCGAGCCTCGTTTTAGCATCGTTATTACTGTGTTCTTCTTGGACGGCTGCACAAGTCACAACTATCACCAGCGAACCCGAACTGATTACTATTTTGCAATCGGACGGGGCCGCTGCGGATAAAGCGATGGCTTGCAAGCGTCTTGCGATTTACGGTTCCGAAAAATGCGTTACCGAGGTTGGTAAGTTGCTTCGGGACGAGCAGCTTTCGTCTTGGGCTAGAATTACGTTAGAGGCAATTCCTGGAAAAGAGTCGAGCCAAGTGCTGCGCGAGGCAGCTAACTCGGTGAAGGGCCGGCTTCTGATCGGGGTCCTTAATTCGATTGGCGTTCGTCGGGACGTGGATTCCGTCGAAGTGCTTGCCAAGTACGTAACGGATTCGGATGCGGGGGTTGCTTCTGCTGCCGCCGTTGCCTTGGGCCGTATTGGAAACGAGACTTCCACGGAAGTGCTTAAGAAATCAATGGCGAAGGTTGGGGATGAAGTACGCTCCGCGGTAGCCGAGGGATTAGTCTTAAGCGCCGAAGCAAGCATGCTCCGAGGGAAACTAGATTATGCCAAGGAAATTTATGATAGTGTACGAAGTGCCAAGGTGCCTCAGCAACGCATCGTCGAAGCAACTCGCGGTGCGATTCTGAGTCGGAAAGTCGCCGGTATTCCGCTACTATTGGAAGAACTGCGTGCATCTGAGTATTTTCGGTTCCAGCTGGGACTGAGCGTTGCACGGGAGCTTGAAGGGCGCGAAGTTGATCAAGCATTGGCGAGCGAACTTTCCAAGGCCCCGGCTGATCGAGCTGCCTTGATTCTTGTCGCTATGGCAGATAGACCAGCTACGGTCGATGTCCAAGCGATTATCAAAGCTGTTGCGGCCGAGGCGAAACCTGTTCGGCTGACTGCACTCAAATCCTTGGGGTTGGTTGGAGATGTCGAATGTGTGACTCCCCTATTGGATGCTTGCAAAGGAGCAGATGCGGAATTAACGGATACCGTAGTTGAAGCGCTTTCGAAGATATCGGACGCTCGAGTCGACGGTGAACTTGCAAAGCGGATGGAAGGTGCCAATGGATCCGTGCTTGTTGTGCTGATTCGAGCTCTGGGGGCGCGAGGCGTGCCGGCGAGCGATGGGATGGTCAAGGCATTGAATGATGCAGACGGGAGTGTTCGCAATGCTGCATTTGTGGCGCTCGGCGACACCTTGCCGGCTAGCAAGCTGTCGGTCCTGGTCAATCAGTTTTTATCGCCAAAATATGCTGTGGATCAGGATGTTGCTGCGTCTTCGCTGAAGACGGCCGCGATTCGCATGCCCGATCGCGAGGCATGCGCGAACGAACTGTCGGCCGCGTTGACTCAGATCAAGAAAGCTGGTCTCAAGGCAA
>CAITIF010000042.1 GCA_903892365.1 uncultured Pirellula sp.
AGACGACCCTCAGTTGGGCAAGAAGCGAAAGATGCGATTTATTCCCGACAATGACACCAACACTCTCGTGGTGATTGGGGCTGATGATGCGGAGATCAAAACCATCGAAGCGTTGATCAAGCTTTGGGATGTTCCGGAGAAGACCAACAAGCAAAGGCTTCGGTACTCCAAACTCATGAAGATCGAGTTTTCGGATGCGGATGCGATCGTCGAGGCGATCAAGGATGCATACCGGGATCTTCTGAGCACGAACGACAAAGCGTTCCAAAAAGAAGCCGGCGACGGCAAAGGATCGGAGGGCAAGGAGTCGAAGCGTAGCGAATCATCGGACTCCGTTTTTGATGGGGCCATGAACTTTAGCTTTTCGGGTCGATTGTCGTTGGGAGTCGACAAGGTTACAAAAACGATTATCGTTTCTGCTGAAGGGGAGGACCTGTTGAAGCTGGTCTGTGAAATGATCACAGAGCTGGACAATGCAGCCAAACCAAGTGGATCCGTTGAAATCCTGAAGCTGGACGGCTCGAATTCCAAAGCCATGGAGAAAGCTCTGACGGCTCTTTCCAAAGCCAATAAGGGCCGAAAAGAACAGGATCCGAATGCTGCCAATCAGCAACAACTGAATCAGCAGCAGATGGGGATCCAGCAGCAACAGCAGTTCAATCAGCAGCTCAATAACAAACCATCCAACGACTCGAACAACGATAACTAAGCGGAACGATGAATAGTCAAGCGAATCAGGAATTCGACCCAAACCTACCTCTACTCGGCCAAACTGCCTTGGTAACAGGTGCCGCCCGGGGGATCGGAGCGGGAATCGCTAAGGCGCTTGCCAAAGCGGGTGCAAACGTCGCTGTGAACGATTTGCGTGAACCGACAGAAACGCTGGAAGCCTGCAAGGCCTACGGGCGAAATGTGGTTTCGGCGGTTGCGGACGTGTCGAATCAAAAATTGGTAGAGGAGATGGTCGATCGCGTTGAAAAAGATCTGGGGCCGATCGACATTTTGGTATCCAACGCGGCATACAGTGATCGGGAGTTATTTTACATTGCGAACATGGAAGGGTTTGAAAAGACCATCAATGTTTGCATGTGGGGGCCTTTTTACTTGGCCCGAGCTATTGCGAACCGTATGATCGCGCGTGCGAAGCCGGTTGAAGAATGCCCTCGCACGCAGGGGAATATGGTCTTTGTCAGTTCGCCGCACGCCTTTCGCGCGATTCCAGGGGCGATGGCGTATAACATGGCCAAAGCAGGGTTGGATCAAATGGCGAGAACCGCTGCGGTGGAGTTGGCGGAGTATCGAGTTCGGGTCAACATGCTTCATCCGGGTTGGACCGATACCCCCGGGGAAAGGAAATTTTTCTTTGATGAGGAATTAGCCAAGCATGGATCGCAATTGCCCTGGGGGAGACTCGCAACGGCCGACGACATTGCTCAAGGGGTGGTGTTTTTGGTCCATCCGAATAGCGACTACATTACAGGCTCCACGTTGACGATTGATGGAGGCATCATGTTGCCTCATCAAGATATGTTTCGCATTCGAAACCGACCTAAAAGCTAGTTACCTTGAAAACAATGCAGAACAGTTGTCCTCGGCTGTTCCTGAAGCTTGCAACGAGCCCCAAGCTCAAGTCACCATTGGCGGCACTACGTGCCGGATAAAGAGTCCGGTCGGAAGCTAAACGATCAATAATCAACGCCCTTTCGGACGGAAGTCGGTGCCACGCATCGTTCGACCGTTCATTGGTGCAAAGCTTGAAGGTCAAGGGAGTTAAAAAGCGACTCGATCGAGGTGGATGAATAGAAATTGGATGCATCAGAAAAGGGGGCTGCTACTTTTGCCGGCTGAGTCGTCTTGGGGGGCAACTAAAACCTAGCACGCTATGCCGTAACTGCGTCCAAAGCGATACCTGACTAATTCGTTCCTTATTCATGGGTAATCAAGGCGAATGAGATACCACTCCTACTGCATCCAATTGCTGTTCTTGACGCTTTTCGTTGTCGTGACTCATGTTGCATGTGGCAGCGTTCTGGATGAGGCGAAATGCAACGAACCCATAGCCGAAGTACCTGGGGCCATCCGCGATTTGCGCGTGCAACAGCAACGCGTCGCTGAGCTGACGAAGATTCCAGGCTTGGTCGCTCTCTGGGACTTTGTGAAGAAAGAGACTGGCGGATCGGAACGCTTTACGGCACATGTGCCCCATGGTGCCGTAACCGATTACCCGCTTGATGCTGGGAATTACATTCGAGATTACTGGGGTACCGGACGCGAGGCGAAGTATGCTGATTTTCCCCAGCTCGGTAGAGGTCCCTTTGGCAATGCCGTTCGTATCGTCAAAGAAACCGATCCTGACTTTCGCCCCTTTCTGTTTGTGCCTCGATCACGACTGCACGATACGCCTTTGGATATCAAGGGAGCCGGAAAGTCGGTCTCGGTCGTGGTGTGGGCGATCCGTGAAAGTGGCAATCATGCGCTCGCAGGCATCTGGCATGAAGGTACCGACTTGAAACAGAAGGAGACATCCAGCATCGCAAAAGTAGAACGTGGCCAACGCCAGTATGCGCTGTTTGCTGGCCTGAATAAACAAGGGAGCGCTTGCGGCCATGTTTCCGAAAATGGGGCGAGTTCTTTCTTGAACAAGTACGCTCTGCATAAGAGCAATTCCCTCGCAATGTCACCAGAGATTCCTTTGGATTCGCCCGATGATGTGCTCGACGCATCATGGCAGTGTTTCGCGATGACGTTCGACCATGAGAAAGACGAACTCACCGGTTGGCTCAATGGCGTCTCCGGCGATCGGTGGCTGGACAATCCGAAGAAGGACCCGTTGATCGTGTCGGCACACAATGCTTACATGCAGGGGCATTTTGCCAAAGTTCCGGGGAAGCAGGATGGGGAAGACAGTTCTTTCCCTAAAGACCAGTACTACAATCCGCCTGAAGGTGAGCCGTTGCGTGTGAGCGTGCTTCGCGAATCGGCGGAAGGACGCGTCGAGTTACGCGAGCATCCTTACACCAAAATTGAAGTTGCCCTGAAGGATGGAGTCGAAGTTGCTCGCGATCTTGTCGCATTGCGATTGAATCCCTGGTGGTATCCACACGATCTGTATTCGCCAAAGGATGCGCAAAGCGGCGGCCCTTTTACCATCGGACGCGTCATTCACAGTTCACGCGGAGTCGGCTTTACAGGTTGGATAGGTGGCGTTGCGGTATTCGATCGAGCACTTACGGCAATTGAACTTGCCAAACTTGCTTCTTTCTCCGAATGACGTGGCTGCTGACAATGCATCGATGGGAGGCTTTTGCATGGAAAGGTTGCTCCATGCATTGCGTCTCAAGAGGGACCGGTCGCCCCAGGAAAGCTATTTCGGTTCAAGAAAGCTTAGGTGATGAGCGCAATGAGCCAGCTGTAAGGCGACCGCTTCGTCGTAGCTTAGTGGTCCAAACAGCGGCGACGGATGCAGTGGGCCGCGGTAGGCGCTCAGACGATCGATACAGGACAACAATCGATCTACCGCAGCCGCTTGGTATTCCATGCTCGGTGCACCTGGAGCCTGGTTCGCGATGGCTGGGTAGACGGTGGATGATAGGGTGGGCTGGCCTGGGGCCATACGTTGTTCTTGAGCAAACTTTCTGAAAAGCGCTTTTCCCTGCGTAACACGCATGATGCTCAATACAATACGAATGAACCAAGGAGACTTGGGGAATCCGTCTATCGGGAAACTCATCCAGTCCGCTAAATGGTTGGCATTCTGCGAAAGATTCCAGTGTCCGAACTGACGGTATCCTCCGGAATGCAGAGTTTGCAGATCGGACTTCACGTCGTCGAGGGTTGAAAAACGAAGTTCTCGTCGTTGCATGATGTTTTGGGGGAACAAAGACTTCTGGGAAACACTGAAGGAGAAAATTGTACCAAATTGCTGATTGGCAATGAATCGAGTACACTTCCCTTCCCTACCGAGGTCGATTTTCCTTCCAATTGCTGTAGCTTTGTCGAGAAATGCATGGGTCAATTGCGATTCCGAGTGCCGAGCGCCCATGAGTATGATCCTCAGATTTGGAGCACTGCGTTTGTATCGGGCATCGAAGGGATCCCATGGGCCAGCAAAAATCGAATTGAAAATGACTGTTTGGTCATCGAGCGAGCCGTCAACGAATCTGGAAAGCTTTCCATAGTTTGGCCTACAGAAGAATACGGGCCCATTCAGCTTTCGACCGCCTCGCTTCGGTGCCAAGACGAACCCTATTGGCTACACGTCGAGCTCGCACGGGGGACCATTCACCGAATTCGTGGCAGAGGCCTGGATTGGCTTCGGATGGGGCTCAAGGTGCCCGAATCGTACACGTCGTTGATGGAACAAGCCGTAACGTCCTTTGTTCAATCCCTGCTGACGACGGATACACCAGAGGTATGTTTGGTTCATGCCCAGAACGCAATCGATCTCGCGATCAGTGCTTCGAAGCCGTTGGCGCGCGCATTCATTTCGCAATCACTTCAGGCTAGGCACCAGTCGGAGAAACAGTTGGGAACCCTTCTGGGTGTCAAAGTAGTACCCAAGGAGCGTTGGGAGAGAGAAATCGCGCAGGCGGTGCCAGCCATCAATACGATTCAGATATCGATGGAGATGGGTCAAATTGAATCGGAGTCGAAGAATGCTACGTTCGCAATTATTGATTCCCAGCTGAATTGGGCCCGCAAGAATTCCATGAGGGTTTTCGGTGGTCCGCTTTTGAATTTGCAATCGCATGCTGTCCCAAAGTGGTTATACCTCTTCAGCGATTTTGAATCTTTGTACGAAGCTGCTTGCAAGCATGCCGTTCAAGTGGTCGAACGGTATCGGGGGCAAGTTCACCTTTGGTCAGCAGCCACAGGTTTGAATTGCCCGAACACACTTGGAATCTCGGACGAACAAGTGCTGCATCTGGCGGTGGGTGTGATCCAAGCGATCCGTCGATCCGATCCTAAGACGCCAGTGGTGTTAACTATTGATTCGCCGTGGGCCGAGTACCTAGGGCAAAAGGCCGATGGAATCAGCCCATTGCATTTTGCGGATGCTTTGATTCGGGCCGACTTGGGACTTTCCGGCTTAGGCTTGGAATTAAACATGAATTACTGGCCTGGAGGTTCGATGCCCCGCGACTTGGTCGATGTTTCCGATTTGATTGATCATTGGAATATTCTTGGGCTTCCGTTGTTGGCACAAGTCTCTGGTCCTTGCAATTTGCTGAACGACGCCCAGGCATTATCGAAATCAGGAATCGTATCGAATTGGGCGTATCCCAACATGGCGGGTTGGAAAACATCCAAGCTGTCAGATTCGGGCTCGATCGATCTACCCAATAGTACATTCTCCCAACCTGCAATCCATCTGGGAGCAGTCGACGCGGAAGCCAACAAACGCGACCGAATGCCAGTCAACGGCCTGGAGATCATGCAGATGCTTCTAGCCAAAAGCAATATTCATGGGATCATCTGGAATCAGTTTTCTGATTGCGATGAGCACGTATATCAGAATGCCGGTTTGATCGGTCCCAATGGAAAGACGCGTTCGCTGTTGGATGGCTTATCAAGGCTTCGCCAACTGCACGTTCACTAAAATCCGTTTCTGCGAATCTCACACGATCGCCCATTTTCCGAGCGATCCGCTTGATTGTCCCCTGTTTGCTCGCAACGCTGTTAGCTTGCAACGTTCGTTAGAAACGTTTTCCAAGAATGATACCTTGGGTCTTGCAACGTAACCGCGATCCCTGGATTTGCATGAGGCCGGACGGGGGTTGTCAATAACTTCATGGAGGCCTGAATCGGGGTTCGGCCTCCTTTTTTGCCGTTGCAACCCATGCACGAACAGACCACATTTTCCCATGTTGTCTTCCCACCTTGAGACCGTGGGACAACGTGGTCCAGGCTTAACTGGCTCATCGGTCTTGTTTGGCCGCAGTACTGGCATCGATAGCCATCGCGCGCGAACAAGGTTTTGCGATTGAATCGAACAGTCGATTTAGGAATTCGATCGTAAAGCACTAAGCGAACAATGCGAGGGACTTGCAGTTCTCTTGTCGGGGTTCGGAGGTAATCTTCGTCGTTCTGCTTTTCCATCGCATGCAGTTCCGACAATTCGCACCAACTTTCAAAGTCATAATTGGCGTACTGATCTTCTTCGATCACAATCACTTCGGCACACCCACGATATAGCAGCGTCATCGCACGTCGAACGTCGACCACGCGAACGGCCATGTAGAAACGATTCAGCACCAATACACTACAATCCAATGCGGAGCTTTCGCTCATGCTGACTCCTCCCGGTGGGTGATTGAACAAAATCCAGAACACTGAAGGCATACCGTCCCCATCAGCATAACCCATTTTGGGCGCGGTCGCCAACACTCCTAAGAGATCTTCACAATTTCGCGAGTTACAAAACTTGAACTACCTTATTGCCAGCGTCGTTACCTTGGTTGCCCCCATTCTGTGGGTGTGCACTTTGCTGGGGCTGCCCGGTAACTGGGGGTTGTTGATGCTTGGCGCTGCGGTCGCCTACTTCAACACGGTAGAGACGCATCAGGACGTTGACTTCCCCGCAATGATCACGCTGTTGGTGCTAGCAATCGCAGGTGAGATCATCGAATTTTTGGCAGGGGCAGCAGGCGTCAACCAGCTTGGTGGTTCACGTCGAGGGACCGTTTTAGCGGTCGTGGGTTCGCTCGTGGGCGCGATCGTGGGAATGTTTGTAGGGATTCCTGTGCCTTTTATTGGAAGCTTGATCGCTGCGGTGTTTTTTGGAGGGCTTGGGGCTTTCGGCGGAGCTGTTGTGGGCGAGCGATGGGCCGGAAAAGAATGGGATCTCAGCATCCGAATCGGGTGGGGAGCCTTATGGGGCAAGCTGCTGGGCACCTTGCT
>CAITIF010000043.1 GCA_903892365.1 uncultured Pirellula sp.
CCGTGTACGCCTTGAGGCCTTCTTCCCCAAGTTCGCGTCCTTGACCGCTCATTTTAAAACCACCAAAAGGTGCAGCCGCATCAAAAACGTCATAGCAGTTTACCCACACCGTGCCGGCTCGGACACGTCGAGCAAAGTCGTGAGCTCGGGTTAGATCCCGAGTCCAAACCGCAGCTGCAAGACCGTAGAACGTATTGTTCGCACGCTGAATAAGATCGTCCCAGTCTTCGAACGTTAGCACGGACATTACCGGTCCAAAGATTTCATCTTGGGCGATGGCCATGGAATCCGTGACTCCATCAAACACGGTTGGCTGCACGAAGTAACCAGTGTCACCGAAACGTTCGCCGCCCGAAACACACTTAGCTCCGTCCGCATGCCCCTTCTCGATGTAGCTCATGATTTTGTCGTATTGAGCCTTGTCGACTTGTGGGCCTTGTTCGGTTTCCATCGAGAAAGGATTTCCGAGTTTTCGATTTTTAGTCAACTTCGTGAGCTTGTCGATAAACTCATCGTGAACTCGTTTTTCCACGAAGACTCGGCTGCCCGCACAGCAACATTGCCCCTGATTCAGGAACAGCCCAACGTACGCTCCCATGGCCGCTTTGTCCAAATTGGCGTCTCCCAAAACAACATTAGGGCTTTTGCCCCCAAGTTCAAAGGTCAGGCGTTTCAAAGTTTCGGCCGATTCACGCATGATGATTTGAGCTGTTCGGTGTTCGCCCGTAAACGCAATCTTGTCAACTCCGGGATGCTTCACAAGCGAGCCACCCGCAGTGGGACCAAAGCCTGGCACCACGTTAATGACCCCATCAGGTATTCCGGCATCTTGAGCCAGCTGGGCCATTCGTAAACAGGTTAGCGGTGTTTGTTCGGCTGGTTTCATCACAATGGTGCATCCAGCAGCCAGTGCAGGGCCCCATTTCCAAGCGGTCATCAGCATCGGAAAATTCCATGGGATGATTTGTCCCGCAACTCCGACAGCTTCGCGTCGTGTATAGGTAAAGTAGTTTCCGCGAATTGGAATGGTGGCCCCATGGATCTTGTCGGCGTAGCCCGCATAGTAACGGAGCACGTCAATGACCAATGGCAAGTCTGCATAGCGAGCTTCGCGAATGGGCTTGCCGTTATCTAATGTCTCCAACGCAGCAAGCTCATCGATCTCGTTCTCGATCAAGTCGGCCAATCGAAACATGGCTCGACCTCGATCGCGTGCATCCATTCGGCTCCAAGGTCCGCGTTCAAAGGCTTTCCTGGCTGCTTGCACGGCCGCGTCGATGTCTGCCTTGTCCCCCTCTGCAACTTCACAGATCACTTGCTCGTTCGCTGGGTTAATCGTTTCGAAGGTCTTTCCGGAAACAGCGGGACGCCACTGACCATCAATAAAACATTCCGTATGTTGAATTTTGGGAGGGACAACGAGTTCTGCTACAGACGCCATGAGAGGGCTCCTAATCGAATGAATTGAGAGGGTGTACTATTTCCAAAATCGCAACAAGTATATCGAAAACTATCCCTTGCCGATACACAAGGCGGGGTTGTCGCG
>CAITIF010000044.1 GCA_903892365.1 uncultured Pirellula sp.
CTCCGCCAGCCATCCACATGGTAAATGCATGCGGGTGATGGTCTCTTCCGTAAAAACCTTTGGCGGGCGTATCCCTTACGTTGTTCTGAGCCATCGGCGTCCGACCGAACTCGCCGCCCCAAACGACCAACGTATCTTCCAACAAACCGCGTTGCTTTAGATCGGTGATCAAACCTGCAATCGCCCGATCTGTTTGTTGGCACTTGATTGGAAGCGTTTCGTCAATGGATTCACCGGGCGAAGACCCGTGATGATCCCAGCCCCAATCGTACACTTGAACGAATCGCACCCCCGATTCGACAAGCCGACGTGCCAGTAAACAATTATTCGCAAAGGTGGGATCGTCCCCTCGATAAAAGGTGCGAGGATCTGTTTCGCTTTCCGACTGTGCTACAAAACCAGGCTTTGCCCCATACAGATCCAAGATATGCTGAGGTTCTTGTGTCAGATCCATGACTCCCGGAACAGACACTTGCATCCGATACGCCAATTCGTACTGCGCAATTCGCGTTAGAGTTTCAGGGTCTCCTGACGCGTCGAACTTTCTCTGGTTGAGATCCTTGAGCGCATCGAGCGTTTGTCTCCGCATA
Organism: uncultured Pirellula sp.; assembly: GCA_903892365.1. Classification (GTDB taxonomy): domain Bacteria; phylum Planctomycetota; class Planctomycetia; order Pirellulales; family Pirellulaceae; genus JBKCUI01. The sequence goes on from CAITIF010000044.1 coordinate 591, forward strand.
TTTCGGTCGATCCCCGCGGGATTCGACAAATAGAAAACGGGATCGCTCGAGGTTCGGCATTGGACTCCTTGGTAGACCGAGGGCAAGAACCCACTCCCCCAGAGACTCTTGCCTGCATCAGGGGTTTTGCCTCCGGAAAGCAGCACCACAAAGCCTGGCAGATCTTGGTTCTCCGAACCCAAGCCATAAGTCACCCAAGCACCCATCGATGGGTTGCCTAGTCGCGGCTGGCCGGTTTGAACCAATAATTGCGCTGGAGAGTGGTTGAACTGATCGGTGTTCATGGATCGTATAACTGCGATGTCGTCCACGCATCGAGAAAGATGAGGCAATCGATCGCTCATCCATTGCCCACTTTGGCCATGCTGCGAAAAAGGAAAAATGGGGGCAAGCATCTTGGGGGTGCCCTTGATGAATGCGAACCGCTTCCCTTCCAGATACTCCTTGGGGCACTCCTTACCATCCCATTTAGACAGGGCTGGCTTATGGTCCCACAATTCCAGTTGCGATGGTGAACCGGCCATGTGCAGATAAATGACTCGCTTCGCCTTGGCAGGCAACGGAGAGGGGACGGGCCGCATGGGGGTTGCTAGGTCGCGAGCTTGCAAGGGTGTGTCAGCCCGCGAACCAGACTGCAAAGCCCCGGACATCATCGCCATGGCAAGCGAACCCAGCCCAAGACCACCGGTCGAAAGGAAATGACGACGGCTTTGCGATTGAAGTTGATCAAAAAGTGGATTCATAGTTGTACCAGCGTATTACTGCTTACTTGGTTATTTCGTTAACACTTCGTCAAGATTCAAAATGACGGACGTCACCGTCGACCAAGCCGCTAGTTCGATATCCGAATAGGTACCTGATCTTTCAAAATGAGCCTGTGCGATGGATTGTTTTGCGGCATCCACGTTCTTTTCAAAGTAATCCATGGCTGTCTGCAAGAGTTTGCTAAGTCGTCCGATTTCGAGCGTCTCTGCGTTTCGGTTTGCGGCTAACCGGAACGCTAGATCGATTCGATCGGAGGTAGTTGTTGCGTGCGTTAGAATTCGATTCGCGAACGCGTTAGCAGCTTCTGTGTAGACAGGGTCGTTCATGATTACCAGCGCTTGAAGTGGCGTGTTGGTAGTAATACGACGGATTTGACACACTTCGCGCGTTGACGAATCAAAGGTTTCCATGGATGGATAGGGCGTTGTCCGCTTCCAAAAAGTGTAAATGCCACGTCGGTAACGGTCGGCACCCGTCGAGTTGACCCAATTCGCTCCATTGTAAGTGGACCGCCATAGGCCATCGGGCTGCGGAGGCATTACCGGCGGCCCCCCTCGCTTGTTCGATAACAACCCGGCGATTGCGAGCGCGTTATCGCGAATCGCTTCCGCCGAAAGCCGAAGCCGAGGCCCACGGCTGTAGTAGATGTTCCTCGGATCAACCGCTTTACGCTGATCATCCAAGACAAAAGCTTGCTGGTACGTGTTGGATTGCATCAGTTGCTTCAGCAATTTCTTCAGAGACCAACGATGGGATTCGCGATACTCAAGTGCTAGATAATCGAGCAGCTCTGGATGCGTCGGCAAGCTTCCTTGCGCACCGAAATCCTCTTCGGTTTCAACGATACCACGACCAAACAATTGTGCCCAGATTCGATTGGCCATAACACGAGCCGTCAACGGATTTTCGGGGCTCGTCAACCAAGACGCCACATCGAGCCGGGTTGGGTTACCGGTTGCTGATTTTGTCGTCGCAATAGGAAATACAGGCAACAGAGCTGGCTGAACAGTCGATGTTTGGTCTAAGAAACTGCCTCGGTTATGAACTTTGGTGACACGTTGCTTGTCGGATGGTAGCTCGCGAAGAACTGGAAGCTTGGGAATAGCCTCCCGTAATTTTTGGAGATCCGCTTCCAACTGGACCATCGCCGTTTTGGCTTGAGTCATCGCTTCCGATTCCATCGGCAACGATTCCTCCAGCGATCGGTCCGCGAAACTGATGCGAACACGCTGCATCAGCAACCCCCCACCAAACTGCTGAGACAACGAAACGCGAAATCGAGCAGGTTGCTCCAGCACCATTGGCTGTTCAAGTAAAAGAATTGCCCAATGAGGTTCGTTTTTCTTTATACCTATTGCCCAACCTGTTTCCTTCTTTCCATCGTAGATTTTTGGAACAGGCCATCCGTCTTGCTCTGCACTTGCTTTGGCCGCGGTGAACAGAATGGACTGGCTAACCTGCTTGTCGGATGATTCCAAGCGATTCACTGTGAACTCGCTCAAAACGAAGTTAGGATCGGCGGGATTTCTTCCAACCATTTCAGGTTGGTTTGGGCTAAGCGAGCTGGGAACACCTCCTGCTATTGTGGTGAGCGCTTCCACTCGCAACGTGCGATAAGTGCCCGCGGGCAGTTCCAGGTCCAGCATATAAGTGTCTGTCTCAGGACGTTTTCCAGAAGCAATAACACTTCCATCTGGCTGGACGACAAGCTCCGACCCTTGCTCACTCGACACCGACACCACAGCAGGAATAGTCCATCGTTTGTTTTCAATTTCTACATTTTGGTCGCGAGCGTTTCGAACGGCGACTTGAAGAGTCCCTCGGCGGGCTTCCGCTTCCAGCAACCGTTTTTGCTGTTCGAAGGACGGAAGGGGCAACCTAGGTTCGTCATCGTAGCGATCTGCGTCCTCCGTTTGGTTGAAGATAGCATAAAAGCGATAGTAGTCCTCGATGGAGATCGGATCGTATTTGTGGGTATGGCATTTCGCACACCCCATGGTCAGGCCCATCCAAACTTGGATTGTCGTATCAACTCGATCCTTGACTGCAGCAATGCGAAACTCTTCATCATCCGTCCCCCCCTCATCGTTGGACAAGGTGGCTCGATGGAAGGCTGTCGCGATTTTCTGAGACTCGGTCGCTTGAGGCAATAAATCCCCCGCCAACATTTCGGTCGTCCATTGGTCTAGAGGCATGTCTTGGTTGATAGCTGCAATGACCCAATCCCGAAAAGGCCACATGTCCCGACCAAGATCTTTTTCATAGCCTTTGGTATCCGCATAACGCGCCAGATCCAACCACATGCGTGCCCAATGCTCGCCAAACTCCGGCCGGTCCTGGAGCTCCTGAATCAGTCGATCGACGGAAGCTACTGGATCGATCTGGTGCTCCACCACGAATTGCTGCGTTCGCTCGAGCGTAGGTGGCACTCCGATCAAATCCAAATGAATCCTTCGGCATAACGTTGACGCATCCGCTTTGGGCGCTGGTTGCAAATTATGTTGCTTCATCTTGGCTAAAACCCAAGCATCGATGGGTGACCAGGCCCAGGCATCCTTCGGTTCAGAACTTGGAAGAGCACGAGCGACCGGAACCTCGAACGCCCAATGCGCACCCCATTTTGCACCTTGTTCGATCCAATTACGAATAAGCTGACGTTGCTCAGGCTTGATCGACTTGTGTGTTGAAGGAGGTGGCATCACTTCATTCGCGTCCTCCGAAACAATTCTCTTCCACAGTTCACTTTCGTCTGGTTTGCCTGGCACAATTGCAGCGCGCCCATTGGCGGCACTCATGGCAGACTCTACAGAATCCAACCGTAGCCCAGCCTCGCGATGAGTCTCGTCGGGCCCATGACAATGGAAGCAATGCTCTGACAAGATAGGTCGGATCTGCAAGCTAAACTGCACTGGCTCCTCTGCATGCGAGGCTATCGTATGTGCCATAGCAAGCATGCAAGCCAACAAAACGTTACACCGATAATTGCGATTAGATTCAGTCATTTTGGTTAAATAAGAAGGATGCTCAAAATCGATTGATGGCTCAGTCATCACTTCAGTAATGGGTAGAGTTTTCAAGGACTGCCTTTACGATGGTGCGTTTGCCAGTCCTCAGATGAATCCTCATTAAGGAGCACGCTTGCTTGGGTTGGTTCGCAATCAA
>CAITIF010000045.1 GCA_903892365.1 uncultured Pirellula sp.
TACTTCTTGAACGTCGTTCCCTTGTTGTTCAATCAACAGCAAGGCCTCTGCCCCTCGAGGCAACATCGATTCGTAACGAGGATCCAGCTCTCTAGCAATCTCGATCAAACGGCGGTCCATCAAATCGCAAGCGGCGACCTGGTCTCGTCTTGCTTCGATCGCAGCCTTGGCGGCTAGTTCCAGTTTTTCAAAGAACAGAAGCACAACACCTCGCGCGCCGGGCATATGCTCCACTTTAACGGTTGCTTCCGTTAAGACCGATAGCGTTCCTTCGGCACCGGACTGCAAGCGAGCCAAGTCCAAGAAATCATGATCGCAGGATGCTTCAAGCCTGTAGCCGCATCCGCGCGCCACTCCTCGCCATGGCGGCGATTTAGTGATCGCTCGGTTGGCCCAAAGCAATTGCCCCACTTCCGAAACGATATGATTGAGTCGAGAGTTGTTGGTATCCGGAGATCGCCAAGGGGTCCTTTTGAGTTCCACTTGGGCCCCTTCGGACAAAACAGCTTGAGCAGACACGATCGCTTCGCCCGCCGTGCCGTACTTGAGGAAGTGGCTGCCAAGCGTGTCGATCGCCAACACGCTTCCGATGGTTGTCACGGCTCGTGTGGGTGGATCGGCGCCAAAAACAAGTCGCTCCTTAGCAAGAATACGGTTGAGATCGGCAAGAGCCAATCCAGGTTGGACGCGCACCGTCATGTTGTCGCGGTCTAAATGAATCAATCGACGCATGAATCGGGAAAAGTCGACAACAATGCCCGGACCGAGCGATTGACCCGCAAGACCCGTGCCACCACCACGAGGTAAAATCGGAATGGCGTTCTCGGATGCATACTTCACACACTGCGATACATCGTTCGCATGCCGTGGACGTACAACTGCTAACGGCATCAATTCATAGATGCTTGCGTCGGTGGCATACATTTGAGTTCGAAGCGAATGGCAATACACTTCTCCATCAAGCACTCCGCGCAGGTCGGCTTCAATCCTCGACTGCTCTGCATCCATGGGCTATCCATTCTCGCTTTGGTACTGGCTGCAATTGCAGGTCCACCAATGTTCGGCTAAGCGGTCCGTCCATTGCGAAGCTTCGGGGGTTTGATTCAATGCCTCTGCAAGTTCACGTGTGGATTGGAATCGATCCTCAGGTGCTTTCGCCAAACATTTCAAAACGATAGCATCCAATTGCAGCGAAATCTTGGAACTGGTCGTTGGATTACGAACGGTCGATGGGGCTACCGCAGGCTCATTCAAATGCGACAGCAAGACCTTCATGGTTGCGGTGGATTCAAAAGGAGGTCTACCGGTCAACATGAAGAAGGCAACTCCGCCTAGGGCATAAATGTCCGACCGATGATCGGCTTGGGTCTCACCCATGGCCTGTTCGGGCGACATGTAAAGAGGGGAGCCGGTCAAGCTGCCTGCCACGGTTAGCTCCGAATCTTCACCATCCCGTAGAGAATCCATGATTGGCTTAGCTAAGCCGAAATCCAACAGTTTGATTACGTCGAACGCTCCGCCAAGCTCCGTGACCATGAGATTGGCCGGTTTGATGTCTCGGTGCACCAGCTGAATTTGATGAGCTTCACTGAGCGCGTTGCACGCTTGTTTTAACAAGTACACCACTCGGCCTGGCGACATCGCGCCCCGGTGCTTGACAAGTTCTTGAACGCTCAGCCCCGTAACATACTCCATGACGTAAAAGAACGTTCCATCGGTAGTACGACCATAATCGAAGATGGAAATGCTGTTCCAGTGATTGAGTCTCGATGTGGCGCGCACCTCGCGTTCGAATCTTGCGATCGCGCGAGGGTCTCCGGCTTTTTCTTGACGAATGACTTTGATCGCGCAAGGTCGCTTCATCAGGCGATGCTCGGCCAAGTAGACGTCACCCATTCCGCCCGAACCAATCTTTTGTTTCAACCGATAGCGTCCCAGCTCTTTGGCAATATCGGCACGATCCCGCAATTGCGAAATCATGTGGACACTGGATACCGCTGTGAACCCGGTAGCCAGCAGCGACAGCACCATCTCGACTGTGCTGGACCGATCGTGCAGAATCAGGTCCCGAACATTCACATGCATCACCATCGCCAAAGCTGTTGCCAAGAGCGGA
>CAITIF010000046.1 GCA_903892365.1 uncultured Pirellula sp.
GTCAACAAGGACGATGTTGTTGTTCTGGATCCTCGCAATCACCTAGACAAAATGCAGATTCCTGAAATCGCAGAAGTTGACGACCGCGAAAAGCTTGCGAAGATCGCCGCAGAATCGCCAAAAATGGTTCGCACCCCCGGTGACGACCCTTCGGGAGGAAGACCCGGAACCGCAGGCGGCCCAGGTGCTGCCGGTGGCGGGATGCCAAGCGCCGATGTCATTGTCACTGCCATTTTCGGTCGGCTCGACAAAAACAACGACGGCAAGCTGACCAAAGACGAAGTCGCTGGCGATGATCGAATGGCCGCCGGTTTCGCAGAAAGCGATACTAACCAGGATGGATCGATCGACAAGGCAGAAATGACCGCTGGAATGCGAAAGCGTATGGCAGCGGGCGGTGGAGGTGGTCCCGGTGGCTCAGCAAGAGGAGCACCTTCGAACTAATGCCTGATTCAAAAATGGACACGAATGGATTTGCTTGTCGTGTCGTCGATATGAAGAAGGAGTATGTTCTAAAAAGCGAAACCGTTCGAGCTTTGCGAGGCGTCACCTTCGACGTTCCCGAAGGGGACTACGTTGCCATCATGGGCCCATCAGGTTCTGGCAAAAGTACGCTTCTGAACATGCTCGGCTGCTTGGATCAACCGACTTCCGGAAGCCTATGGCTGGGTGCGGACGATGTGGCCACCATGAACGACGACCAATTGGCGGATATTCGATCGCAGCGAATTGGATTCGTGTTTCAAGCCTACAACCTGATACAACAACTGACCGTTGTCGAAAACATCCAGGTACCGCTGTTCTACCAAGGTCGCTCGCTTTCCAAAGCACAACGAGCCCGAAGCCTGGAACTCGCGAACATGGTCGGGCTGGGTTCACGGCTCGATCACAGACCCACTCAACTGAGCGGTGGTCAGCAACAACGCGTTGCTATCGCTCGCTCACTCGTGAACGATCCGTATTTTATTCTCGCGGACGAACCGACAGGCAACTTGGATTCTCGTACCACCGAAGAAATTCTTACGCTGTTTGAAAAGCTGAACAACGAAGGGCGAACTATCATTCTAGTAACGCACGAAGACGAAGTCTCGAAGCGTGCTAAGCGAGTGGTTCGGCTAAAAGATGGACGGCTTCAATGGGACCGCCGCAATTCAGAAGAAGTTCGGGCAGCCGCTGCTCAATACGCAATCGATAACATGCCGGTGGAAGTATGAATATTTGGCTTGGAACCATTGAGCTCGGAATCAAAAGCCTTTGGCTACACCCACTGCGCTCGCTGCTAACCGTACTTGGTATCTTCATCGGCGTTGCGAGTGTGATTTGGCTTCTGGCCATCAGCAAAGGTATTGGCGACGAAGCTCAACGGCAGATCGAGAATCTTGGCGCTGACACGATCATGATTCGGACCGTGAAGCCACCCAGCGAAAAGCTCGCGCAATCAGGTTTAACCCCCTATGGTCTGACTCGCGACGAATTCGACATGCTGGTCGCAACCGTTCCCACCATCAGCAGCGCACTTCCCATCCGCGAAATGCGACGACAATTTCAATTTAAGAATCGTAAGCTGGATGGACGTTTGGTTGGATGCACCCCCGAATACGCAGAAGTCACAAAACTTAAATTGGCTCGAGGGCATTTCATTACCGACGCGGAGAATTTTGCGGCCGATACGCACTGCGTCATTGCCGCGAAAATGGCGGAACGCTTGTTCCCCTACGAAGATCCTATTGGACAGCGCATCTACATGCCGGAGAATCAAGACTTTTACTTGGTTGTCGGTGTGCTAGAACCCAAAGGAGCAACCGCTGCGATTGGTGGCTCCATGGCAGCACAAGACTTTTCGAATGACGTTTATATCCCAATCAAGACGCTGCAAAGCCGCATTGGTGACACCGTGGTCAGCTTCCGTGCCTCGTCGCGCGAAGGAGAGATTATCGAACTCAATCAGATCACCTTACGAGTTCGAAAAGTAGAGGATGTCAGGAAAACGGCCGAGCTTGTTGAGAACGCTCTCATAAGCCACGCCAAGATGGAAGATGTGGCCGTCGTGGTGCCCCTTGAATTGCTGGAACAAGCCAAAACAACACGTTACATGTTCATGGTGTTCAGCGGCTTGATCGCAGCAATCTCACTGTTGGTAGGCGGAATCGGCATTATGAATATCATGCTTGCAACCGTTACCGAACGAACGCGAGAAATCGGGATTCGACGCGCCCTGGGAGCAAAACGACGCGATATCATCCGTCAGTTTTTGGTCGAGACCAGCGTCTTAAGCCTAGCCGGCGGAATCAGCGGGATCTTGGTGGGCTTGCTGTGCGTTCCGGTTGTCAACCTGGCCCGAATTGTATTCACCTACCTACAACCCGAGACCATGGCCGCATTGCCCGAAGTCGTTCAAACGGTTCAGCCATCGATTATGCCAGAAAGTATTCCTGGCGCATTCTTGATCTCCTTGGCCGTCGGCTTGATCTTCGGCACCTATCCAGCGATCCGCGCAGCGAAAATGAATCCGATTGAAGCCTTGCGTCACGAATAATTGCAACCACGCATGTGGAAGGTGAGGTTCATGAGTCCACTCTTAACTCGTCAACGAACGGTACTTAGCTTGGCTCTCGGGCTCGCCATGAGCATCAACAGCCTCGGACAATTGCCGGTTCCAGAACTGATAGCACTTGGACGATTGGGGGGTACGCTAGGCCAACAGCATCAGCCTATCGAAGGAGCCGTCGGTACCAATCTTGCAAACTCTAAAGCGCATTGGCTGGCCTTGGAGAACATCGAAACCGTTGTTCTGCCTGAGAGCCTAGAAGCAAAAAAGATTCCAGTCCGAGCGATCAATGAGCTGGGACTTTCTAACTCACGGAACTTTTTGCTAACGCGACAAGCTTGGAACCTTGCAACTAACAATGAGTCCGCTTCGTCAGCCACCGAAATCCGTTTGGAAAACTTCTATCAAGATGAATGCGTAGAGACCGGTAGAAACTACTATCGATTCCATAGCGAAACAGATCAAGTAATTCGAATGGACGGCTTAGCTCAGTCCTTGGATTCTCGTGCCCGCTTGGTGATGTCAATCCAAACCGCAGATAATCGCACCCTTGCAATGTCGGCAGCAACGCACGAAATGGATCCCTCTTTGGAAGTGAAATTGCTTGCCAACCAAGATTATCGAATTTTGGTCCACGACCAATTGTTCCGCGGTGGGGGTGAGTACCGATACGCAATATTCCTAACCAGTTCACTCGCTAACAATCGAATCCATCTTCAACATCCTCGAGCCTCTTTCGTGCGTGCAGCGCAGACCGAGCTACCAGAGATTCAACATAGCGAAACGACTGCCCCTTCCTCCCAATCCCTAGCGACGACCGTCGCATGGCCATGCCGAATCGCAGGAGCATTCCAATCCAATAGCGATATGGATGAATTTGATTTGATGTGTGAACAAAATGTCGATCTTGTTGCAGAGACAATCTCCCAACGGATAGGTGAATCTACCGATTGCGCCTTGGCGTTGTATCGAGTTGACAACGCTGGATTAGCCAACGAACAACGAGTGCTCGTAGCCGAAAACGACGACATGCAAGCCGTTGGGAATGCCGAACTTCGATTCAACATCAAAGATCCTCTGCTGCGATTCCGTATCCCTCAAACAGGGCTTTACCGACTGATTGTTCGCAATCAACAAAGACAATCGACCCTGAACAGTCCTTCTGGATCGGCGA
>CAITIF010000047.1 GCA_903892365.1 uncultured Pirellula sp.
TCTTGTCCAGGCTGTACAAACCTGCCAAAACGAACTCGACGCATGACGCTCTTACGGCAGGTTGGTCGTTTGCGTTCACTTCGAAGGCAGCTTCCCAAACCGGCGGAACGTGCTTGATTCTTTCTGCATAGTCCGCGCTGGGCAAGAGATCCCCCACTTCGATCCGCACTCCCTTATTAAAAACATTGGCGATTTCCCCTACTCCGTGCTCGCTGGTGTATTCTTCGAACACCACCTTGATCGCATTGGCCACTAAGGAATCCAGGATTTTTCTTTCCGTCATCTGATGGCTCCCCATCAAATCGACTTCCAATTTGCCTAACGAACTGGAATACAAGTGTCCAAGATCGCTGACCCTTGGAACCGCAACAGATTCGCCTAGCAAAACCGCTCGATGTCTTGCCGAAGCGATCATGGTTCGGTAGTTGGACAACGAGAATCTGGCCGAAACCCCCGACGCTTGATCGACATACTTGCTTTTGCGAGCCTGAGTAGTGATCTCTTCGATAATTTGAGTCATGAAGTACGGGACTTGGACGGGGTAAGGACCGCCCAGATCGATCCCACTTTCTTGCTTCAAGATTTCAATGCCAAGATCGCGATCGGTTTGGTAGTGCGTTTGAATCAAAGAACCGATCCGATCCTTCAATTGCGGAATCACTTTTCCACTTCGGTTATAGGTGCCTGGATTGGCCGAAAACAAAATAAAAACATCCAAATCGAATCGAATGGGGTAACCACGAATTTGGACATCTCGTTCTTCCAAAATATTGAACAGTCCGACCTGGACCAATTCATCCAGTTCTGGCAATTCATTCATCGCAAAAATGCCACGGTGCATCCGAGGGATCAGGCCAAAGTGCAAGGCCGACTCGGAACTCATACTGACACCACCGGTTAATTTGGAGGGGTCGATTTCGCCGATCACGTCAGCAAACTTGGTGCCTGGCGCGAGTCGTTCAACATAGCGTTCCGATCGGTGCCACCAGCCGATGGGTACTTGGTCGGCTGTGTGACTGGCCAGAAATTCCTTCGCCGTGTTCGTGATTGGCTTGAAGGGATCTTCATGAACCGGAACTTCTGGAATGTCCAGATAAGGGATAAATTCGTCCAGGAAACGAACAAGGGTTCGCATAATACGGCTCTTGGCTTGCCCTTTCTCCCCTAAAAAAAGCAAGTCATGACCCGCCAGCAAGGCGATGTTCAGCTCTGGGATGACGGTATCGTCGTATCCGATGATTCCTGGATACAACGGCTCGCCAGCAGCCAGCATTCTTAGAAAATTGGAACGGATTTCCTCTTTGACGGAGCGACTTTTCCAGCCAGAATTTTGGAGTTCGGCCAGCGTCTTGGGCTTCGGGGCAGCGATTTCAGGCATGCTTCTCAATGTTTTCAGGAGTGGGATGTTTTCGTAACATCCCTTTATAGCATGCTGGGAAGTTGGGCAGGCGTCAATTCACGCTTTCCCGAATCACGATCTCAAACGCGTTCGCTCGATAATAGTTTTGTTCCGGCGTCCCCGAAACAGTCA
>CAITIF010000048.1 GCA_903892365.1 uncultured Pirellula sp.
AATTAGAAGCTTCGTTCATGGTTTTGGTGATTGCCCCTATAGCATTTCATTCAAAATGATTGGCATTCTGGGGAGGGGTAAGGGAACGTTCGCCGCGTGTGTCGGATGCAACCAGGGCGTACGGGGTGGCATGATTCGAATCATGGTACTCGGTTCGTTCGACCAGACCAGGGTGGCTTAGCAACGATCCAACTGAAAACGCCCCTGTTGGTTCCCCAGAAGGAATAGCGATGGGAGTTCCTTTTTTTTCTAACGGACCCCTTCAGATTTTTGACGGACCCCATCAGACCTGCGCTTTTCTGGAAGACGATGAATTCAAAAGTGGGTAAGATGTTAGTTCGGTGGACTGGTACCCCCCCGAACCCCACCTCCCTCCTTAACCTCACCTCTCATCGGAGAAGATTGTGCAAACCTTCCGAAGCAACTGGCGTTTGTCCTTTTTATTGAGTGCCTTCTGTTTACCGAGCCTCTCAATTTTCGCAGACGATTTTCCAACGCCTCTCAATTCCGAAAAATCGACATCTAGCCCCATGGCGCCCGGTCAAGTTATCGAGTCTGCAAAGCTACCGCCAGGATTCGAGCTGTCCTTGTTTGCGGCAGAACCCGACGTGCAGAATCCGATCGCAATGACCACGGACGAACGCGGACGACTTTGGGTCGCGGAAAACTATAGCTGGGCAGGTGGCGGCGCGGGCGGCTTCGATGGCAACCAACGCGATCGCATCGTAGTGCTTGAAGATTCTGATGGTGATGGAAAGCATGATAAACGCGTTGTGTTTTGGGATAACGCACGCAAGCTAACGAGCATTGAAGTGGGAAATGGTGGCATCTGGGCCTTGTGCTTACCCAACCTTCTGTTCTTCCCGGATAAGAATCGGGACGATGTTCCCGATAGCCCGCCTGTCGTCATCTTGGATGGATTTGATGAAGGGGTTGTGGGGCATACGCCTGCCAACGGACTGAAGTGGGGCCCCGATGGATGGCTCTATGCACGGCACGGTATTCAAGCGACCAGCAATATCGGTAAGCCTGGATCGAGCGATTCGCAACGCATCAAAATCAACACTGGGGTTTGGCGTTACCATCCCGTGCATGAAACCGTAGAAACAGTGATGCATGGCATGACGAACTCGTGGGGATTCGATTTTGATGAACATGGGCAAATGTTTGTCATCAACACGGTGATTGGCCACCTGTGGCATGTCATTCCAGGCTCGCACGTCGAACGAATGTATGGCGTTGATCTCAATCCACATGCGTATCAGCTCATCGCTCAAACTGCCGATCACGTTCACTGGGATGACGGTGGCGAAAAGTGGAATACCGTTCAAAAAGGGATGTCCGATAAAACCAATGCCGCTGGTGGCGGACATGCTCATATCGGTTTAATGATCTATCAAGGGGATAACTGGCCTGCCGAATATCGCAATCGGCTGTTTACTCTGAACTTGCACGGTCTACGAATCAACAGCAATCTTTTAGAACGACAAGGTGCTGGCTATGTCGGCAAGCGAGCGCCTGACTTTTGCTTCATCGCGGATCCTTGGTTTCGAGGGATGGAAATCATTACAGGACCTGATGGTGGGGTTTATGTTGCTGACTGGAGCGATACGGGGGAATGCCATGACCACGACGGTGTGCATCGCACGAGCGGACGAATTTATAAGATCACTTACGGCAAGCCCAAGCCGATCGCATCAGTCGATCTGTCCGCGATGACCAACAGCCAATTGCTTGCTCTTCAATCGCATTCGAACGCTTGGTGGCCACGAACCGCTCGACGCATTTTGGCCGAGCGATTGAATCTCCAAGAAACCAAGCCCGATCTTGCATCGGTTCGATCAGAAATCGATAAAGCATTGGCAACTGCGACGGATTCCGCGGTACGATTGCGATGGATGGAAACGTGCTACAACATCGGGGCAGCCGACGAACCTTGGTTGATTAGCCATCTGTCAGCTCAAAATGAACACGAACGAGTCGCTGCACTGCGATTCTTGGTAGACCGACTGAATGCAGGCAGTTCGCTGTCTGGTCCATTAAAAGCCTCGCTGCTAAAACTTGCGAAAAGCGATCGATCCGGCTTGGTTCAGCTTTACCTTGCATCGGCACTGCAACGTTTACCCATCGCAGATCGATGGCCCATTGCGATGGAGCTTGCTTCCAAAACAGAATTTCAGCTCGATCGGTCCCTGCCCTCCATGCTGTGGTACGGCGTGGAAGCCGCAGTTCCTGTCGATCCAGCCAAGGCGATATCGCTGGCGGAAGTTTCCGTGATTCCACGTTTGACGGAAAACATTGCCCGGCGACTTACTCTTGAAATCGACTCGAAGCCGGAAGTGGTTAACTCCCTATTGGCAACCGCGGAACGGAAAACATTCCCGTTGCCTCAGCAAGTCTTGATCGGTATGTCCAAGGCTCTTGATGGTTGGCAAAAAGCCACCCCGCCTTCGAACTGGATGGCCTTCTCGAAACGATTCGACAACAACGATTCCAAAGAGATTGTCGGGGCCATGCAAGCTCTGCGATTGGTATTTGGAGATGGACGAGCCGTCGAAGAAATGGCGAAATTGATTGATGACGGATCTGCCGACGCGGAGGCGCGGCGGCAGGCCATGAGGTCTCTGTTGAAGAGTCGGCCTTCCGATTTTGGTCCAGTGCTAGTACGACTGCTGGGTGATCGTGCCGTGGTTCGTGAAGCTATTCGCGGTATCGCGCAGTACGAACTAGCCGATGCGCCGAAGCAACTGCTGGATCGCGTGTCGAGTTTCGGTCCGGCCGAACGCATCGAAATGATCAACACGCTTGCATCCCGCCCATCCTATGCAAAATCGCTGCTGTCGGCAGTTCGTAACAAGGTGATTTCTCCGAATGAGATCTCGGCGTTTCACGCCAGACAAATTCGATCTTTTGACGACGAGTGGTTGACTGCCGAGTTGACTGAAACTTGGGGCGATGTCCGCGGAACATCGGAAGACAAACGAAAAATGATCGATCAGTTGCGTGCGGAGCTTTCCAGTGACGTGATTGCCAAAAGCGATCTTCGCGCTGGGAGAGCGATCTTCCAAAAGTCCTGCGCGACATGCCATGTGATGTATGGTGTGGGAGTCAAGATTGGACCGGATTTGACCGGTTCCAACCGCAAGAACTTGGATTATCTTCTTGAAAACATCGTTGACCCAAGCGCCAGCGTCGGCACTGATTTCCGCACCATGATTGTGCTTTTGGACGACGGTCGTGTGATCAATGGTGTGGTGACCGCATCGACGGA
>CAITIF010000049.1 GCA_903892365.1 uncultured Pirellula sp.
CCGCCCGAGCCAGCATCGAATACCCCTACTCGCGAAGACAATGGTGAAAATTTTATGGAATGGTTGCGGCAATCCGAAGCTTCCCAGGTGAACACGAACCTGCCGATTGCTGAGAGTGTTCAATTGCCCATGGAAAGGAAAGCGTCGACGGACACGCATGAAATGACGATTATTTCGGCCACGAAATCGACTCGATACAAATTAGTCAATGGACAGATGGTGGTCCAAAAAGATATAGAATCCGACTTGGATAGTGCCGCAACGTCGGACGGGTATCCCGGTGCTGGCTATTCACCTTACACCCCCCCATTCAAATCGAATTCGAGCGGTGGTGCGTCCTCCAATTCAACACAACCGATCATTTCCACACCCCCTGTGGATCCAGACGTTGCGACCCAACCTAACTTAACATGGGATCCAACTTCGGGAGTTTGGCAATCTGGGGGTTTTAAGGCAACCTACCCCAGTGGTAAGTAATCTTTCGGTTGTAGTTATGCCGAATACAACGATCGGGGCGTTCCGTGCTTATCACCAAGCCTGCGACGAGCCCGGTTGATTGGAAGTTGTCAGGGACGGCATTCCTTCTAATCGAAATAGCGAAGTACCACCCGCCGGGTCGTACATGGTCCGCCGAATGTTCACAGGGAAGTGAATTGAGATGGGTTTAAAACGGAAAATCTTTGCAGCTGCAATCGTAGCGTCCATTCTGAGCCTTTCGGCATGGAGTTTGGATTCGACGGCTGCCGAAGAACTGATCATTCCCAATGGAAGATTGGCGATTACCAAAGCACAGGAATCGCTTCAAATGGTGGTGACCACGTCGCAATACCTGACGTTTCCGCAGCCGATCCCACTCGCAACCGTTCAGAACGATGCTGCCATTCAAGTTCAAGCGACAGGCAAGAACGAAGTCCTAGTCTCCGCCATCGCAACCGGTGTCTCTCAGATTGACCTTAAGGGGGAAGACGGGACCGTTTACAACGTGCAAGTCGTGGTGACGGGGGATGCACGCGAGCTGCAAGCAATTCTGTCGCAAGAATTCCCAACAGCGACACTACAAGTTCGCCCAATTCAACAAGCCGTAATCATTTCGGGGCAAGTGACCTCCGATGATCACGTCGCTCAGGCTGTTACAATTGCGGAACAATACTACCCGACGGTCATTAATCGGATCGAGGTAATCGGGGTCCACACCATCATGCTGCAAACTCAGGTGATGGAAGTCTCACGAACCAAGTTGCGAGAATGCGGAATCGACTGGAGCCTTGGGTTCGGGAATGACTTTGTTTCAAGTTCGGTAAGCGGACTTGGCGGGACAGGGGCCGTTCCTACCCTAGCAAGCGCCGGCGGTGAAACTCTGAAATTTGGGATTGTCGACAATGGCAATCAGTTCTTTGGGTTGTTGCGATTGCTGCGGCAAAACAACTTGGCGAAGGTCATGGCGGATCCAACGGTCGTTGCCATCGACGGGCGTCCAGCCAGTTTCAATTCCGGTGGTGAGTTCCCAATTATTGTACCGGCTGGTCTCGGGCAAGTTGCGATCGAATTTCGAGAGTTCGGAACTCGATTGGATTTCGTGGCGAAGGTTCGTGGAGATAGTCGTATTTGGTTGGAAGTACGACCGACCATCAGTGAAATCGATCCAGGTCGAAGCGTCTTGATCAACGGCACTAGCGTGCCTGGCATACGAAGCCGTTTTGTGGACACTGCCGTGGAGTTGAAAGCTGGGCAAACGTTAGCGTTAGCTGGTCTGTTGCAAGTGCGAACCGAAGCGCAATCGGTGGGAATACCTGGTCTTGCCGACCTTCCATACTTGGGAGCTGTTTTCCGAAGCAACCGCGAAGTTCAGAACGAAGTGGAACTTCTGATTCTTGTGACTCCAAACTTTGCGAGCCCCATGGATTGCAATGAGGTTCCCGTCGGCGGTCCTGGTTTTAATAGCGCGAGCCCTCTCGACAAAGAACTTTACTTGAAAGGTTACATCGAGGTGCC
>CAITIF010000050.1 GCA_903892365.1 uncultured Pirellula sp.
CCGTTTTGAGCGGACGAAAATCGAGCCGAAGCAACTCGTTCTGCCGACTCAGCAAGATCAAGGTCGGTGTCCGATACAGCGTCGCGGCTTACTAGTTCGCGTAGACGAACAACGGCCTTTTTGGCTTCGTCCCAAATGGCTCGTGCTTCACGAACGGGAGGGGCATTGTCTGTGTCTAACTTTTCGAGCGGGTCGTCCGGTTTCAGACCAACCGCCGATCGCGCCTGCAGCAACTGAGCTTCCGCCTGGCGAGCTTGCAAGACATATTCGGAGGAGTCCAGCTGCACCAAGACGTCGTCTTTGGCGACAACGTCCCCAAGATCTACGGGCACGCTGGAGATTTGACCTGCGACCTTGGAGCCGACGGTGGTCGTTTCATCCGCGACCAAAGAGCCTTGGCACTTAAAGAGTTTTGGCCAGACTTTTTGTTGGACCGTGAACGCTTTTCCGTCAACTTGGGCCAACTCCACAGGTTTTTGGACCTTTGGGGTATTTTCGGGGCTGCACCCTAATGCGAGCGCGAGCGCAATGGCGAAAGCAGTACGAACCGAACGGTATGGGGTGGGCAGGTGGGTGAACCGAGGGTGCGGCCGGGAAGTCGAGAATTCTCGCATGAGTCGGAACGGGATGGAGTGGAGGGCGGTTTCGGCGATGCCGACGTGATCCCCTATTGTAGTCGGTGCCTGCTATAATACTAAGACTTGCCGGGTTTTGAAGGCGGAAGCTCTGATTTGCAAGGTATTGTGCGGTGAGAAATCTCAGATTTAACACGTCATTAACGTCGAAAGAGCTTTTCTTTGAAGCGATCTATTTGGTTCATTTCGGATACGCATGGCGAGCATGAAGCCCTTTCCGTTCCCGACGTCGACATGGTGATTCATTGTGGCGATGAATCCAACAATGGAAATGCATGGTTCAACGAACCTGAATCGCGTGAGTTTTTTGGTTGGTATAGTGCGTTGCCCACGCCCAACAAAGTCTTCGTTCCGGGCAATCACTCGACCGCGATCGAAAAAGGGCTGGTAAAAGCAACGGATTATCCTACGGTGCACTTCCTGATCCATCAGCAACTCGATTGGTCCGGGCTCAAGCTATTTGGTTCTCCCTACACCCCCACGTTTTTCGATTGGGCTTATATGATAGAGCGATCAGAGTTGGACGAAGTTTGGGCGACGATCCCGGACGACATCGACATTTTGATGACGCACGGGCCACCCAAGGGCATCTTGGATTTGACGCGTGACATGGAATCCGAGAATATGGTTCATGTCGGCTCGAAGTCGCTTCGGAAGCATGTAGAGCAGCGCATCAAGCCGCTCTACCATGCGTTTGGGCATATTCACGACGAGCAATCGGTTAAGAATTTTGGCCAAGTGCGATACAACGAAACGCTGTATATAAACTGTTCCTGTTGCAACCTAGCTGGTCGGCTGAAGAACCATGGCATGGTAGTTGAAGTGGATGTCGGCGTGTGATTGTTCCCTTTAGGCCATCCGTGCCATAAACAATTCACGTTGGCACATGAGCTCTTTTGGCATCGAATGATATAGTCTTAGGAAGAAGTCATTTTGGCTGGTGATCTCGGCGAGCCATTCTTCATTGCGGAAGCTCATCGCTTCGTCGAAGAGTTCGCGATTGAAGCCATCCAGGCCTTCGGTGGAGAAGC
>CAITIF010000051.1 GCA_903892365.1 uncultured Pirellula sp.
GGAATTGGTAGCAGCCGGTGCGTTGGTTCGAGTCGCGGACTGCCGAGCTACGATTGGGTACGAGACGCGGACTGCCGAGCTACGACGCATCCATCTGCTTCAACTCTTCGAGCAAAACGCGAATCTCATTGTCATATTCGCTGGCTAAGTCGCTTAACACCAATTGGCGATGAAATGAGGCAGCACCATCTTCCAGCAATTCGGCCGCTTCAGCGCTCGGAAATCGTTTCGCAGGATCCGGAGCAATCAATCCGCGACAGAAATTCATAAGCAAATTGTTGCAAGCGACTTCAGGAGGCAACAACTCTTGCAGTTGCAGCGGCAGGCGACGCTTCGCCTCCAATAAATCTCGCAGTGAATTGAGCTCCGCAAAAACTGGGCGCCCCGATAACATCTCGATCAACACATAACCCAACGAGGCTAAATCGCTGCGTGGAGTGGCCACATTCCCTTCCAAGACTTCGGGGGCTGCATAAGATGGTGTGCATGTGCGAGCTTGCGGTGGATCGTCCATCTCGAAGGCCGACCCAATGTCGATAACCTTCGCATGACCTGTTCGCTTCAACATGATATTCGATGGCTTAATGTCGCCGTGAATAATCCGTTCACGATGCAAAGCGGCTAAAGCGGCCAAGCAGTCGCGAGCGATCGCCACCGCCACTCCAGCTTTGAATCGAGATTGTACCGGACCATCCGTCACGATCACTGAATTGATGTATTCCCACCGACGATGAGGAACACGCTGACGAATGGAAGTTAGCCGCGCAGGCAACAATAGCTCGCGCAAATCATAGCCATCGATCCACTCCATCATCATAATGCGAATGCGATTGCGCTCTACAAAGTCTTGAACCGCTAACACGTTGTCGTGTTGAATCTGTGCAACGCGCGAAGCCACTCTCGCGATACGGGCCATCGTCTGCTCGTAATGTCCAGGAACCGCAAAGCGTTCAGGCGAGAAAATCTTCATCGCCAAGGGGACCGTAAAACCATCTGTCCCGCGGCGATAACTTAAATAGACTTTCCCCTGCCCTCCACTGCCCAGCAATTTGTGCAAACGATGGTAGCTCGTCCAGTGCAACCGCTTCTGATCGAGAATCGACTGATAGCGGCTCAGCAACTCTTGGTTGTCATGTTTCGCCGGCGAACCGCCGTAGGTCTGTGTCAACTGCGGGTTGTTTAATGTTGTACTCGACATCGTAATCCGGTCTGTGATCCGGCATCCCTTCACTAAGTGATTCGCGGCGTTGTTTCTTAACCGCAATCGCTACGGTATCCTTCTGATAACCGAATCGTCCTGCGCTTGATGACGCAAATGCTAGCAAATCTTGGTGAGAAAAGTCGTAATGGTCTGATGTATCAGCGGCAGTACGGGGGCGTCATCTTAACCAATAGGAGTAGAGGATATCAATTGTTCGGGATGATTCCTCTTGAAATCGACACGATTCCTCCCAAATAATGTACGCTGTCTTGCAAGGAGGATGAAACATCCGATGGGAACACCGTTCGCTTGGCGCCGTCCAGTTGTGGTAGCGCCGACTCAAACCACTACGATTGACACACGAGATGCACAAAAAACATTTCGCGAACAGGTGAGTCGTTTTGTGACGCAAAGTTCTTTTGAACCCGCCGACACACTAGAGTTACAGCTCAATATTGGCCAACGTTTGATGCGTGAATCACGTTGGCTCAAAGATCCGAACTTTCAAAAGGCTTCCAACGCTGATCTACAACTGCTCGCTGAAATGTATGACCAATATTATTTTGGTGGTTCATTATTGTCTTGGGCAAAAACTTATGGACTCGATTTTCGTTGGTCGAGTCGCATGACACGTGCGGGTGGCAAGACGACTCGAACCGTTACGGTGAATCGTCGTAGTGGTGCTCGCGAAACGCATTATGAAATCGCACTCTCTTCAACGTTGCTCTTTCAGACCTTCCGTGACATGAGTCGTCCCATCAAAGTTACCGGCATCGAATGCAAGAACCGCTTGGAAGCGATGCAGCGGGTAATGGAACATGAGATGATCCACCTGACAGAAATGTTGGTGTGGGAAGATAGTTGTTGTGCAGCGAATCGATTTCAAGGAATCGCTTATCGCCTATTTCGGCATACCGAACATCGACATGAATTGATTACACCACGCGAGCGAGCTGCTTCAGAATTTAATGTCCGCGTTGGATCTCGAGTTAGTTTTCAGCTCGAGGGGAAGCAGTATCAGGGGATCGTGAATCGTATTACACGTCGTGCAACGGTGTTGGTAAAAGATCCGACCGGTGAACGCTATTCCGATGGCGAGCACTATCGCAAATATTATGTCCCCATCGCGCTGTTGCGGTTAGCAAAATAGGGACAGCGTAGCTCGGCAGTCCGCGACTCGAACCCATCGTAGCTCGGCAGTCCGCGACTCGGACCCATCGTAGCTCGGCAGTCCGCGACTCGAACCAATGCATCGGCTGGTACCAATCCCTGCCGAGCATCCTGCCAATGCGCCGAACGAGCGTGTACCCGTCCCGGACACGGCAGGGGACTGCCGTGCTACTTGGGACTTCCGTGCTAATTCCTGCCGTACTACGTTTTTCCGAGCCGCTACTTGATCGAGTCGACGGTTTATACCATCCTGTAC
>CAITIF010000052.1 GCA_903892365.1 uncultured Pirellula sp.
AAGGCCCCGAAACTTCCAAATCCGATCCCTTAGCGGATTACCGGGAAGAAATGACTTTGCTGTTGTTGAACCATGAAAAATCGCAACCCCCTATCCATTCCGGCAACCCCATCCATTCCGACCGGGCCGTCCCTTCCAAAGCCACGGTGACTCTTGTCGACATGGTGGGGGACCATCCAAGAATCGCGACAGGAGTCCTAGAGCTTCACTACCATCACTTTGGTTCGCGATTGCGCAAGTATGTTCGCGACGTGGTTCCAAGATGGCGTGCACTGCAGGAGACCAAACATCGACTTCTTCAACAAGCCGATCGACGCATCAAGTCTCAGGAGTTCAAGGCTCGCGTTCTTACAAGCTTTGTTCGCAACCAATTGATCGACGAAGTCTACCTGCCTCGCGTCGGTGACAACTTGGCGAAGCAGATGGGGACCGTGGGTGAAAATCGACGCACCGACCGCATGGGGCTGCTGTTGCTTATTAGCCCCCCAGGCTATGGCAAAACCACATTGATGGAATATGTTGCCAATCGATTGGGGCTGGTCTTTGTCAAAGTAAATGGGCCAGCATTGGGGCACGCGGTATCCTCGCTAGACCCTAGCGAAGCCACCAATGCAGCCGCTCGGGAAGAAGTGAATCGCATCAATATGGCCCTTGAGATGGGTGACAATGTGATGCTCTATCTGGATGACATCCAACATTGCAACGTTGAATTGCTTCAGAAGTTCATTCCACTTTGCGATGCTACTCGTCGAATCGAAGGGGTCTGGGAAGGATCTTCCAAAACGTACGATCTGCGAGGACGCAAATTTGCCGTCGTGATGGCCGGAAACCCCTACACGGAGACGGGACAGCGGTTTCAGATTCCCGACATGCTGGCCAATCGAGCTGATGTTTACAACCTTGGTGAGATCATCGGCGACAGTCGCGTTGCCTTCGAGGAATCGTATTTGGAAAATTGTCTCACCAGCAACATTACACTACAACCCTTAGCTCGATGCTCCAATGCAGACCAGCAAGCGTTGATCGCTGCAGCCAGAAAAGGCACTCAGGATTCCATCGAACTGGAAAGCAACCTCTCGCGCGATAGCGTGCAAGAAATGCTGACGGTTCTGGCGAAACTGCAACGAGTCCGAGATGTCGTGCTGACGATGAACCAAGCCTACATTCACAGTGCAGCACAATCCGACGAATATCGGACGGAGCCCCCGTTCAAGCTGCAGGGTAGCTACCGAAACATGAACCGCATCGCCGAAAAGGTTTTTCCTGTCATGAACGACGAGGAACTGGAACGGTTGATTCTGTCTAGTTACCAACAGGATTCGCAAACGCTTTCCCGCGATAGCGAATCCAACATGCTGAAATTCAAAGAGCTGATCGGAAAACTGGATGATACCGAACAGGCCCGTTGGAACTCCATCAAGAAAACATTTGTAGAGAAAAATCGCCTCAAGGGACTCTCTGGCGACGATTCCACCGCCCAATTCCTCAGCTCACTGCTGGGTATCTCGGTTGGTTTGGATTCGATTCGTGGAGCCTTGGAGCAAGCGGTTGCCAAGCAATCGGATCAAACCAAAAAGCAAGATCTGGATCCTCGCGTGATCGTACAACATGCCGTCCCTCGGGTGATGACGGAATTAATTCGTAGCCAGTTTCAATTGCTTTACGATGGACTCAGACCCGTTCTGGAAGGCGTGGCCTTACAATCATCGAATGCTGATCGATTGCGGGCTGCCGTACAAGATCTGTTGCAACGTTATCAAACCATGGAAACCGCAGCCAGCAAAGCACCGGAAACGAACCCTGAACAAGACGAACTCGAACGATAGCCCCGCTCCAATTACAACTTGAGGGAAGAACCAAACAGATGCCATCAACACCACTGATTCCGTCCAACTGGGCCTCGTTTCCGGACGAGTTCCGTAACCGACTCGGATCTACGGTCGGACGCCAGCGAATCATGCAATCCGAACAAGATCTATTGGTCGTTGCTCATCAAGTGCCAGAGCATGACGAACTAGGACGCCGCGGAGTCCTGTTTTGGCGCGATGCTTCGGGCGAATGGCGATGTAGCAATGGGGACCCAGGAAAGGCAGCGCTCGGTTTGCATTTGGACCGATACGCGAAAAAGCTGGATGCGTTCGAAAACTCGGTATCGAAAGCCATGCGAGCAGACGACTACCTGGTATTGTTAGAGGGGCTGGCTCCTATCGTCAGATCCAACCGTAACTTGTTTGAAACGCTGGAAGAAGCTCGGAAAGCCGTCCCATCAGACCGTTCCCTGATCGATCACCGAGACAAGGCGTACGATCTTTCACGACAGGCAGATCTGCTGTACGAGGATTCTAAGAACTCGATGGATGTGGCGATGGTCCGAAGAGCGGACGAGCAGGCTCAAGCATCGCACAAAATGATGGTCGCCGCGCATCGATTGAATACGTTAGCTGCCCTGTTCTTCCCGTTTGCGACATTAGGAGCCATCTTTGGAACGACCCTCACCGACAACTGGAACTGGTCCAAGTCGGCAGTTCCCTTTTTCATCTTTGTGATCATCAGTGGGCTCACGGGCTTGGCACTTACTAAATTCGTTACCAAGCCCACTTGAAATCCAGAGCCTAAGCCCTTACTTCAAAATCATATCGTCGACCGTTTTCCCGGACGGGATCATCGGCAGAACGTGCTCTTGGTAGGGAACTTCGACGTCCAGGACGAATGCACCTGGATAATCAATCATCTCGCGCAAGGCTTCTTCCAAGTCTGACTTTTTACGCACGGTCGCACCACCGCACCCGTAGCCTTTGGCGATCTGCACAAAGTTTGGATAGCGGTTGGACGCATAAGAGTGCGCAACCAGCGAACCAGGTCCCTTGGCTTCTTCATGATCGATAGGGCCTAGGTAGGTGTGGGCACGATTTGCGCCTTCGAATCGATCTTCCCACTGAACCACCATTCCTAAATGCTGATTGT
Organism: uncultured Pirellula sp.; assembly: GCA_903892365.1. Taxonomy (GTDB): domain Bacteria; phylum Planctomycetota; class Planctomycetia; order Pirellulales; family Pirellulaceae; genus JBKCUI01. The sequence goes on from CAITIF010000052.1 coordinate 2,965, forward strand.
TCAACAAGAGCACTTTGACCGGAAGCTTCTCGCAATGCAAGGTTGCTAATTCTTGGATGTTCATTTGGAATGAGCCATCGCCATCAATATCGATGACCAACGCATCAGGGTGAGCTGCTTGAATCCCCATGGCGCACGGCAATCCGAATCCCATGGTTCCCAACCCGCTGCTGCTCATCCAAGTTCGCGGCTTTCGGAATTGAAAGAACTGAGCCGACCACATTTGATGTTGTCCAACCCCGACGGAAACGTATGTCTCGCGATCTTTGGTCATGTTCGACAAAGTGCGAATCGCATGCTGCTGAAGGATGCCGTCAAACTTGTCGTCATAAGCAAACGGATGTTTGGCTTTTAAGGAGTTGCAGTTTGCGACCCAAGCGGAAATGTCCTCGGGCTTTTCGACAATCTTATTGAGCTCTGCCAATGCATACTTGATATCGCTGCGAACCGAAATGTGAGCAACTTTGTTCTTGTTGAGTTCCGATGCGTCGATGTCCACGTGAACAATTTTTGCATTCTTTGCGAACGAGGCCAAATGGCCTGTTACTCGGTCATCAAAGCGAACTCCGAAAGCCAGCAGCAAATCGCAATCGCGAACGGCAAAGTTCGCATACGCGCTGCCGTGCATCCCCAGCATGTCGAGCGACAATGGGCCATCTGCAGGATACAATCCCAAGCCCATGACCGTCATCGTCACTGGGATTCCAGTCAGCTCAGCCAACATGCGTAGCTCGGCCGAAGCTTCGCCATTAACAACTCCACCACC
>CAITIF010000053.1 GCA_903892365.1 uncultured Pirellula sp.
AATGGCCGAACCTGCTTCTCAAAGAACTCCAGCTTTTCAATTGAGTTCATCTCACTTGGATTCAATGGCTGATCTGCAATTGCACAAGGGAGCGGTGCGATAAACCAACAAGCCAGCCAAGCTATCAAAGTTCGAATCAAAGGTCTGCGGTTTTGAGTCATCAGGGTTCTTGAATCGAATGGAAACATAGTTCATTGCGACGTTAGGCGAAGCCGAACTTCGCGCGCATTCGTTCCATTATTACCGACAACCCGGCTTTGTCGAGATTATTCTCCGGCATCGGGTTACCGATTGATTGCATCGAGCGAAAAAGGTCGCAAACAGCCCTTGCCCATTCAAAAAGTCGCGTCCTACCGAGTACCCCATGCCGCAATTGCGTTCAAACCTCAACCCAGTACAGCCTCAACCCAGTACAGCCTCAACTCAGTGGGCGGCACTGGGGGAGCCATGAGAGACAGACGAATGTGTCGGCAAATTCGCTTGAGCCGGCGAGATAACGGTTTCGGTCAACGCGGTCAAAGAACTGAAGGAGTCTGAAAAACCAAGAGTTGCTCTATAGCTGTGATAAGCAGGTTCGAATCCAAGACCGGGACGAAACACTGGGCCGCCCCGGTCGGTTGGTATTCGATATGTCAAAATGTTGAGCCCGAGATCCGTTCGTACGCTTCAATGTAGCGCTGCCGTGTTTTTGAAACGATCTCGTCGGGAAGAATGGGCGGAGGACTGTTTTTGTCCCAAGAAGTTGTCGAGAGATATTCGCGAACAAATTGTTTGTCATAAGACGCTTGAGCACGGCCTGGTTGCCAATCGTCGGCCGGCCAGAATCGTGAGCTATCTGGAGTTAAGACTTCGTCAATCAAGATCACTTTGTCTTCCCACATACCCCATTCCAGTTTCGTGTCAGCAATGATTACACCCCGCTTAGCAGCGAGCTCGACGCCGCGCTTGTAAACAGAGAGCGTCTTTTGCATCAGTTCGTTGGCGAGCGATATTCCGATCGCCTGGCTCATGATTTCAAACGAGACGTTCTCATCGTGTCCTGATTCGGCTTTTGTCGCGGGCGTGAAGATAGGTTCCGGCAAGCGATCGCACTGGGACATGCCCTTCGGAAGCTCGATCCCGCAAACTCGGCCTGTGGCTTGATAGTCTTTCCAGCCGCTGCCTTCCAAGTAACCGCGCACCACACATTCGAATGGAATCACTTGCGCTTTGCGAACCACCATGCTACGCCCTACCAGATCACCTTCGGGGTCAAACGACCGGACGGCGTCAGGCACTTCGGCGCTGATGAGATGGTTCTCGATTCCAAGAGCTTGAAACCAGAATAGGCTCAATTGCGTTAGCACTCGGCCCTTATCCGGGATCCCGTTAGGCATGACCCAATCGAACGCGCTGATGCGATCAGTGCTTACGATAAACAGAGTGTCCCCGAGGTCATACACATCGCGAACTTTGCCTTGCCGGCGCGGGAACGGGAGATTGGTTTCTAGCAGGGGCCGGCTTGTCATTTCACTTCTTCGGCAGTCATTTTAAATACAGCAAAGTGGCCACCATCAGGATATTGAAACGAATCGGGATCGATTTCAAACGTGCCCTTCACGGTCACCACACGCGTCGCAAAGGTAGCCGTTTTGCCAGGTGCCATCTCCACGATCACGCAATCGTACAGAGCCGCTCCGGGGCCAAAGCAACATTCTTGGTTGTCGCGAACTAGCACAAATTGTTTGATACCTGATTGTTGAAAAACCGAAGTCGGGAGAATAAAACCTCGAAGCTTCAGAGTTCGCTTGGAGAGCTCTTTGATATCGGGGGTAATCATATCAGGCAGGAAGGTACCATCCTTTTCGATGTCGAACTTCAGGTCATCAAAAGTGATTTCTCCCTGCTTTCGAGCCGCTTCGCGCTTCTTGCGTTCTTCCGCAAGCTGCCGCTCGGTCTTGGGTGGCGCTGACGGATCGGTGGGAAGCGAACGATCCATACGTGATGGAGGAGCCGCTTTGCCTTTGGCCGCAGGCTCGATTGCGGCAGGTTCGGCGGCCGCGGGCTCGGTTGCTGGGTCGGGAGGTGTATCGCACTTGGCAAGGGCCCAAGCAATGGGCGCGGACACGCTTAGAAGCGAAAAGACGCAGAAAAGTGCATACCGGACAATTCGTTGCATGACTTTGGCCTTGAGTGTTCTAGAGAACCATGACTGCGAAACGCGAGACTCCATCCTACCTGTTTCCTGCTCCCTATTCTAGAGAGAACCGAATTCGATAGGAAACCGCAGCGAAATGAGCTTTGGAATCAAGGCTGCTTTGGACCGTCGTTCACCAGTTTGATGCCAAGTTCTTTGAGCTGACGCGGCGAAACTTCGGAGGGCGCCCCCATCATCAGGTCTTCGGCTTTTTGGTTCATCGGGAACAAAATGACTTCCCGGATGTTAGGTTCGTCTGCAAGAAGCATCACAATGCGATCTACTCCGGGTGCAGACCCTCCGTGCGGGGGAGCTCCGAACTTGAACGCATTGATCATGCCACTAAACTGATCGTCCACCACACTTCGATCATAGCCAGCCAATTCGAAGGCCTTGTACATGATCTCGGGTTTGTGATTTCGGATGGCTCCAGAGGAAAGCTCGATTCCATTGCAAACGATATCATACTGATAGGCCAAGATATCCAGCGGATTCATGGTGTTCAGAGCCTCCATTTCACCTTGTGGCATGGAGAATGGATTGTGGCTGAAGATAACTTTCTTCTCCACTTCGTCGTATTCATACATGGGGAAGTCGACGATCCAGCAAAACTTGAAGGTATCCTTTTCGATCAAGTCCAGTTCTTGACCGACACGAGTTCTGGCCAGGCCGGCCAGTTTCGCAACGGTGTTTGCTGGCCCGCAGGCAAAGAAGACACCGTCATCGGGGCCTAGTTTCATTTGCTGAACCAGCAGGGCTACGCGTTCGGGTCCTAAGTTCTTGGCGACGCCGCCGCCCCCTTCGCCACCTTTGAAATTGATGTACCCTAGGCCAGCATAGCCTTCGTCTTTGGCCCATTGATTGGTCCCGTCGAAGAAACTTCGGGCACGTGTGCCAGCACCAGGGGCAGGAATCGCCCGCACGACGGCACCCTCTTCAATGGCTTTCGCGAAAACGCCGAACCCGCCGCCTCGAAAGATCTCGGTGACATCTGCAATCTCAAGTGGGTTTCGCAAGTCGGGCTTGTCGCTACCGTATTTCAGCATAGATTCTTTGTAAGCGATGCGAGGGAACGGCGGTGGCGTGACCGCTTTTTTTGCCTGAAAATTCTTCGAAAACACCGTGCAGAACGGGCTCGATGGCAGCAAAAACATCCTCTTGCGTCACGAAGCTCATTTCAAAATCCAGCTGATAGAATTCGCCTGGAGATCGATCAGCGCGAGCATCTTCATCACGAAAACACGGAGCGATTTGGAAGT
>CAITIF010000054.1 GCA_903892365.1 uncultured Pirellula sp.
ATCCGATCTGAAGCAAGGAGCGTCCCATTGCCAACGCTTGATCGCGTAGGCTTGGTACCCCCGAAATCTGCTCGATGATCCATCGGTGTAGATCCGAAACGATTTCCATGCTTGTTTCGCCGGAGTTACGACGAAGGGCGTCGATTTCGGTTTGCAGGGTTTGCTCCCACCATGGAAGATCGAACTCATTTGCTGCTTCAGAGTATTTTTGAAGCCATCGGCTAGCCTGGCTTTGACCGCCAGAAACATTTTCAAAAAGAGAAGCCTTGCGATTCGCTGGAGTTTGCCCGACGGTTGGTTTGCTCCGCATCAGCAATAGGGCAGCGCGTTTGGCAAGGCTACCTTGAGTCTCGTAGCGTACAAGCCGACAAAGAGCGGCAAAGCCCTCATCATGCTCCAAGAGACGCAAGCTATCGATGTAAGCTGATTTCTCGGAAAGGGGCGAATTGCCATAGTTGGCCAAAATCTGTCGCACTCGAACAGAATCGGTTTCCCAGGCCCAAGAAAATTGATTGCTTTGGACAATGTAACGAGCTGCAGAGGCGATTTGCGGGTCGGGATGGAAGCTTGCCGAGTGCAATTGATCCAGAGCGACGACGCCGATCCGTTCCAGTTCCGCCTGGGCATTCAGCCGGCTAGCATAGTTTGCGTCCGCGAGCATTTCGATCAACGTTGAGATTCGATCCGCTACGGAGCTGGTTGATGTGGCTCCCGATTTTGAGCTGGAAGGATCCTGAAACCAACCTGCTGCATCGTTGCAAACCCAGGCACTGAAGAATAAAAAGGCCAAGCCGAAAGTGCAGAATTGAACCGACAACAATCCTCGGCAGCGGCCATGGGAGCAAGCTTGGTCACTAGCTTTTAGGATGCGATGTAAATGTGCCAACATGGATTGCAACGCCTTTTGCAAATGGTTTTCGCTGGGTTCGGAAGCAAGTTTCATTTTGGCTTGAAGGGGCGCTTTCAGCCAAGAGGACAAGCACCGAATAATCGGAAAATCCATTTCAAAATGAACTTTGAAGGAGAATCGGGGGGTGATTCCAGGAGAGGTGGGTGTTCAAACCTTGGATAATTCTGTTTTGTTTCCACGAAACTTTTGACAACCGACCGGGCACCGCGATACCATTAAGGAGAAGTGAAACTTGCCAGGCGATGGGATCGCTGCGCAGGAACACTTAACTCATCACAATCACACTACTTCTACTGCTTGTCCGGGCACCCATGGATTTTGGGCCTGCTGCCTAGGTTAGGGAGAGTTCGCACGATGGCGAAAAAGATTCAACACGTTTGGGGCCTCGAAATTGGCCAGAGCGCACTCAAAGGCCTTCGCTGTCATTTGGACGGTGATCAGCTTGTCGCCGACACGTTTGATTTCGTCGAATATCCAAAAATCCTGAGTCAGCCTGAAGCAGAACCCGAAATGCTGATTGCGGACGCAATGCAGCAGTTTTTGTCTCGAAACGATCTGCGTGGGGCGAGGGTCGGGGTGAGCGTTCCCGGCCAAAGCGGTCTCGCGAAGTTTTTCAAGCCGCCGCCAGTCGAAGTCAAAAAGATCGCGGACATCGTCAAATACGAGGCAAAACAGCAAATTCCTTTTGATCTCAAGGATGTTATTTGGGACTTCCAGCAGATGGAAGGCGCCCAGATCGAAGATGGTTATGCATTGGAAAGTGAGGTGGGACTTTTTGCAATGAAGCGCGAAGCGGTATTCCGTTCGCTAAAGCCTTATCGCGACAAAGCGATCGACTTGGACTTGGTGCAATTAGCACCGATGAGCATCTACAACATGATCGCCCACGATCGGTTCGCGGAGAAAATGGCCAACGAGCCGTTCGATCCAGATGGTCCTCAGAAATCGATTGTCGTTCTGTCGATCGGCACGGACGCAAGCGACCTGATTGTGACCAGTGGATTTCGAGTTTGGCAACGCAGCATCCCGATCGGTGGGAACCATTTTACGCGGCAGTTGACCAAGGATTTGAAACTGACTTTTGCCAAGGCTGAGCATTTGAAGCGAAATGCGATGCAAGCGGACGATCCGAAACTGGTCTTCCAGGCGATGCGTCCTGTTTTCAATGACATGGTTACGGAGGTACAACGCTCGTTGAACTTCTTCAAGAC
>CAITIF010000055.1 GCA_903892365.1 uncultured Pirellula sp.
ATGTTGTTTTTGCTGTTTATGACGAGCCTTCATCATGAAATCCACCTACTCCAATCGGTCCAGTCGCACTTCGGTGGACAGTGTTATGACACCCATGATCGATGTGGTGTTTTTGCTGTTGATCTTTTTTCTTGCGACATCGTCATTTCAGAAGCTGGAGAAATTGCTTCCAAGCGCTGTCGCAGCATCACCCGATCCAAAGCCACAGGGAGCCGACTCCGATCCCCAGCCTGATACGCCAACGACGGATCTGAGTGATGTGGTGGTTGAGATTCAATTGCCGCTTGGGAATGCAGCTACACAGACGATTCGATACGTGGTGAATAGCGAACCGGTTGACAGCTACCAAACGCTAGAAGCAAGACTGAAAGCCATTTTGAAAGTCCGCTTGGATGTACCGATCGTGATTGATCCAGCCGATCGGGTCCCTTCTGGTGAGGCGATCCGAATCTACGATATGGTACGTTTGAATGGCGCTACCGCTGTTTTTCTAGTAGCGCGGTAGTTTGGCTCGATTGCGTGCGGGGAAATCTACTCCACGCGTTTGACGATATGCCATCCGTAAGGGCTTTTCTTGGTGTCGAATTCGGCAAGACCGTATTCGCCAACTTGTAAAGGAAAACCTGTGTCTCCAAAAGCTGGCACCATTTCACCACGAGCGAAAACCTGTTCGCGTGCGTTTGGTGAAACGCCAAAATTTGCCATCTTGTAGATGCCTGGCGGGGAGTCATCGGTGTTTTTGCGAATGATATCGTCAAAGTCCGCGCCGGCTTTGAGTTCCTCCAGAAGCTTCGTGGCCAGTTCTTTGGCTTCTTCTTTGGTTCGGCTGATAGGTTTGCCAGGTACAGATCCTTTGAATCCGATCAAGCAATGTTGCACAGTGATGTTCGATGGTTCAGGCTGTTTCTCCTTTACTTCTGTGGGTGCAGCCGACTCATCCGACTTCTGCGCTACTTCGGCAGAGCTTGGTGCACTGGTGGCTGGAGCGGTTGGTTTGGAGTTGGTGGCTTCGCAGCCCGCAAACCCCAATACGACGAAGGGGAGCGAGAAAACAAATAGGATCTTTTTCACGTTTTGACTTTGCTTTGGTTAGTGGATATTGCAATGAAATTGCGATGAGTTGCTTGGGGAACTATCAGAAATTATAACACAAATCCCGTTTTGGCTAGGACCCGGGAGTTCGTCGCGTTCGGGCTCGTCGCAATTACTAACGCTGATTAAGCTAGGATGATTGATTCGAATGCCGCTTGCCGAATCGGTTTGTTTCACATTACGAAAAGAAAAAGAGATTTATGTCGCAAGAAGACGTTTCAGAAAGCAATGAAGGCACGGATTCCGAATCATTGCTGGCTTCGAAGCCTTTACGGTTGGACCATTTTCTCCAGACCAAGGGAATGTTCGATACGGGTGGGCAGGCCAAGCATGGAATTCAGGGGAGTGAGGTCAAAGTCAACGGCCAAATTGAAACTCGTCGTCGTCGAAAGTTGGTCCCCAACGATGTTGTGGAATTTGGTGGTAAACGCTTCGTCGTGAAGTCATAAAGTTTGATTGCATACCGACTGAATCCAAGCATGGATGACTTTGGTTCTATTGCTCGATCAGCTCCAGAGCACTCGGAAGATCAAGGCCGCGGATAGCGGCAGCGATGGATTCATTGGAGAGATTTGATTGCGAACTCAGTTGAAATTCGATTACGCGCACGGAGACAAGCTCCGAGATAGCAACGCCTTCAAGGACACTGCCGAATTTCAGACCGACTCTCCGCCTGGTATCGCTTCCAGAGGCCTTTGCAAATGTGTCACGAGCTAAGTCGCTCCACTCGATCTTCAACATGGTTCGATTCTGTCCGCTCGATCGCTGGTGTTCGATTCATTGGTTGCAGCCATCAGAGTACCAATTTCGGGAGAGGCTTGAATCGCGAGTTGATTGATGATCGATTTTCTCTGGAATTGCCAAGCGCGAATAGTGAGTCTTGACGAGGATGTTGCGTTGACTTCCCGGCTAGTTAACCCGATACGTTTTTTGATGGCCTCGCGCATGGCTTGAGTATCTAATGGATCGCTGACGATTCGAAAGTTCATTGTCGATGGATAACAACCGAAATAGAA
>CAITIF010000056.1 GCA_903892365.1 uncultured Pirellula sp.
CACACATTGTGTTTCAACCGAAAGCATCCAATCGCGAGTTTGCCAAAAAACCTCGCTAGCCTCTCATCTTCCTTGACAGCAACCGAGCCCTATTGTGGATAGTTTTATCAGCGATTCAAAAAACATCATCCCGTCACCGATGGACTGGAGCCCTGTGGCTGTCCGGCTGCTTCAAGGTGTCGTCTATCACGATGATGGTCGCGAAATGTGGGAACAATTGTTGGAAAACGTTTCTCCGCTTACGGAGTACTTTGGAAAATTGGGCCTGCTACTGGTAGTCAACGAACCGGACGCGATGGCTTACTTACGGCAATTGGACGAAGACGAAATCCCAGCAGACTATCCTTCCATGCCAAGGTTGTTTCGCCGAACCCCGCTTGGGTACGATGCCACTTTGTTATGTGTTTTGCTTCGCGACGAACTTCGGCAATACGAAGAGGAAGATGTGCAAAACGAACGATGCGTGGTTTCTCAAATGGATTTGCTATCCCTCTGGGAAGCCTTCTTTCCCGATCAAACCGATTCTGTGCGACTGAATCGAAGCTTGACCGCAGCGCTCCGAAAAATGGAAGAACTCAAGTTTGTTCGTCCCTTTGAAAAGGATCCGCCGACTTGGGAGATCCGTCGAATCATCAAAGCAAGGCTGCCTCTCGCGGACTTGGAACGGTTGCGAATATCGTTAGCTTCCGCCGTAGACAATTCGTCGAAAGAGAACGGGGCGGTAATGCGTGGGGCGGAAGAGTCATGAGCAATGTTTCATTCGATCGAGATCGCCCACCCTTGCAAGGCTTTCGACTGGCGAAGCTAGAGGTCTACAATTGGGGCACCTTTGACGGTTCCGTCTATTCCGTTCATCCAGCAGGCCAAACAACTTTGTTGGTGGGTGAAAACGGCTCGGGAAAATCTACCTTGGTCGACGCGATGTTGACCTTATTGGTTCGGCCACAAACACGTAACTACAATGTTGCGGCCGGAGCATCGAAGAACGAACGTGACGAGAAAACCTACATTCGTGGTGCCTACGATCGCACGGTGGGGGACGGTGGAAGACCTCAGATTCAATACCTTCGCAGCGGTGCTGGTCATTACACCGCGTTGCTTGCTGTCTTTTCCAACGAAGCGTCTGGTGCTTGCTTCACTATTTGCCAAGTGCTTTACTTGAATCACGAGAATGCGGTCGAGAAGGTTTATGCGTATTGCGAGACCGAGCGCGGGATTGTACGCGACTTAGGAGAGCTTGGTACCGGTAGCTCGATCGCAAAAACACTCCGCGACCGAGGTTTCAAAACCTCCGCGAGTTACAAAGAGTATTTTCAATGGTTGCAGAAGCGAACTGGCTTTCGTACCAAAGCCATGGACATCTTCAATCAAACAGTTGCCGTAAAAGATGTGCAACGCTTGGATGAGTTCATTCGTTCACACATGTTGGAACGCAAGCCATGGAATGAGCGCGTCGGACGGCTGCTTTCGCACTTTAACGAATTAAGTGAAGCGCATCGGATGCTGGTGCGTATTCGTCAGCAAGAGGAATTGCTCCGCCCCATCATCGAGTCAGGAGAGCGTTATCGATCCAAGCAACTGGAATGCCAACGCGCAAAAGTGTTGCTCGCAGCCCTCCCCATCTTTTATGCAGAGCAAACGATCGCATTGCTGGAACCGCTATGCAGCCAATGGCAGCAGCAAATCCAGAACGTGCAGGAAGACATCCTTCGTCTTGAGCAAGTGCAAGACCGATTGCGTAGCGAGATCGCTCGCTTGGAACTGGAAATCGAAAATGCAGGCGGAGATCGTCTGCGCCAGTTACCAGGATTAATCGAGCAAGCAGAATCGATTGCGAAAAGCAAAGCACGCTTTCGCGCAATGTTTGAAGCGCAACTACAAGTCGCAGGACTTGATATCCAAGTAACTTCGGCAGAACAATTTGCGAAGGTTCGAAAAGAGAGCCATGCTCGGCGAATTCAGCTTTTAGAAGAACGGCAGCGCAAACGAGCACTCGATAGTGCGCTTCAATTTGAAATCGGTTCATTGACGCGGCAGCTCGCGCAGGACCGCCTGGAAGCAGAGGCCTTAGAAAAGAGAAAAGGGAATCTGCCGGAGTCGTTTATTGCCATGCGTGATGCCATGTGCCGCGAGCTAAAAATTGCCCCAAGTGACCTCCCTTTCGCGGCCGAGTTGATCGCGGTGAATCCGCGGGAGCGAGATTGGGAGCCATCGATTGAACAGGTACTGCACTCCTTTGCGAGAAGCTTGCTGGTGTCGCCCGACTTCTACGCAAGAATTGCAGGATACGTCGATCGCACTCGCTTGGTGGATAGCCGGGGGCATGGGCAGCGACTGGTGTATTTGCGTGTTGGCCCCCTCAGCAAGTCCGCTTCCTCAACATTCTCCAGCACTTTGAAGCTGCCAGCATCGCAGCATTCGTCGACGTTGATTCAAAAGCTGGAGTTCCCCGACCATCCGTTGGTCCCTTGGATGCGAGCGGAATTGCAGAATCGTTTTGACTATGTTGCATGCGAGACGATGGAAGAGTTTCAGCGATGCGAAACTTCCGCAATGACTCGCAATCGGCACTTCAAGACTGGGAATTCGCGACACGAGAAGGATGATCGCCAAGTGCCGGACGATCGGCGGCATTTTGTTCTCGGCTGGGACAATCGCGTGAAACGTTCGAGTTTGACTGAAGCGATTCGAAGCGCAGAGTCGGACTTGCAGCAGTTGCATGACCGCTCCAAAAGCCTAAGTTTAGAGACAGACCGAATAACTTCGGCATTGGAAGCTTTGGATCACGCTCTCAAGACCGAAGACTTCGATTCGATGGACAACTCCAGGCATGAGTATGAAGCCTCGCAACTCAAGCTAGAGCGGCAACGGTTGGAGGAATCCGATGATCGAATTCGCGAACTAAAATTGCAATGCGAAGATCGTAGGTCTGAGGCTGCAGGCTACCAACGCGATCGGGACCATGCCATTGCTCAGAAGACGATGCGAGAACGTGAATTGCGTGACGGTTCGCGTATGTTGGATGTTGCCAAGGATAAAGTTCGCAAGGCTCAAGCCGATGCGGTATTCAATGCTGCGCACGAGCAGTTCTCGGAATTGCAAGAGATAGTCCATGAACGACTCTCCTTGGAGAACCTTGGCACTTTGCCTTCGGAGACCGAAAGAAAGCAGCGCGAGATCGTCGACAAGCTGCAAGAACGGCTGGCTCCAGTCATGCGTGAAGTCACCAGCGGGATGACTCGATTTCTGAACAAGTTTTCAGAGGAACAGGTGGATTTGGATGCGGATGTGGATTCGTTGCCGAGTTTTGCCGCCTTGTTTGCGAGAATTTCGCAAGACGATTTGCCCAAGCTTGAAGAACGTTTCAAACGTCGTCTCAATGAAAATGTTCTGAACGAGATTGGTTTGCTTCATGGCGGGTTGGAAGATGAACGCGATGAAATTCGCGATAAGATCGAACAGCTCAATACGGCATTAAAGCTTCTCGAATGGAAGAGCGGCACATTCATGCGATTGGAACCAAGCGATGTACAGGACCGAGAGATCCAAGACTTTCGACGCGATCTCTCTAGCTGTCTGACCGGAACCTTGGATGGCTCTTCCGAAGCCAACGAGGCGACTTTTGTGCGGATCGAAAAATTTGTTGCCAAGCTGCGTGACGATGGAAACACTCGCTGGCGCGAGAAGGTGGTCGATGTTCGAAACTGGTTCAATTTTGCGGCCAGAGAGATTGTCAAAGCGACCGGGGAAGCTCGGAGCCATTACGATGGCGGGACTGGACAATCCGGAGGAGAAAAAGGGAAGCTTGCCTTCTTGGTTTTGGTGGCTGCGATTGCGTACCAGTACGATTTGAAACCCGATGAGGAACAAGGGGACCGATTTCACTTTGTGATGGTGGACGAGATGTTCTCACGAAGCGACGATGCTCATGCGGAATACGCACTAGATCTGTTCGCTAGGTTCGGTCTTCAGTTGTTGATCGTAGCACCACTCGATGCTAAGGCTCGCGTGGTGGAGCCTTACGTTGGGACGTATTTGCATGTCGTGAAGAACAAGCAAACCAACAAGAGCGAGCTCATAGCAATCACCGCGGAAGAGCTTCACGAATTTGTACCATCTTAAAGGTACAGCCCGACCCGTTTACCTTTTGGAATCGAGTGAACTTTCGAGCCCATTTCCTGACAAGAATGAAACCGTTGCTTTTACGACCGACGGATCACTCATTAAAAACGAATGAATGACCGGTACGGTTGCAATCTCGGTCACGCCTTCCAGCGTCGCTTCCTCTAAGGTAACGACCCCATCGCTGGGCCCGTCTAGAAGCGGATTTTGAAGTGGGCTACTCGAAATATCGCCGGCTACAATCGCGAACGGGCACGGAGGCGTTCCAAGTCCATCTTTGAGAGCCTGCCACGATGGTCCAAGTTGCATCCCGGAGTTTCCTGTAATCGTTTCGAAAACTCCCAGTTTTGCGAGTCGAGCAGCGAACGCCGAACCTTGGTTCGGAGGCCCCAGCATGACAATTCGGTTAAGACGCGGTAGTACATTCTTCGGGTCTGCGTCTCGCTGCCATTCCCCAATGGCTTGCCGAAAGACAATGTTCCCCAGGCTATGCCCAACCGCACTTATCTTGGGATCCCCAGGCAGGTTTTCTACCAACTCCCTGAGAGCGGCGGAATGCGATGCAATGCTGTTCCGCGTGCTTGCATAGGAAAAGTAAACCGCTGTTCGTGCCTGTTTGCTTTCGTGATTCTGCTTTTCGGATTCTTGGTCATAGCGCGACAATTCGGTTTCGATCGGAGTCATGCTGCTTGCCGTTCGCATCAAACCATGAATCAAAATCACCACTTCGGTTGGAGCCTTGACGTCAGACGTTCTTTCAATGACCAACGACAGTTCGTCCAGTACTGCTTGACGTGAACCCCACGCTCGACGAACCAAGTTGGGATCGAGCAAGCGCCAATGGTTGAGTGTACTGTTATACTGCACTCGCCAACCGTAGAACCATCGATAGTCCGTCCAAAACTGCATGCCCCCCAAAGTTGGCAGCGGTAGATTCCAGTTTGCTTTTTCTTTCAAGTTGTCACTCACTTCATCTAGACCTAGGTTGGACTGAGCGAATCCGATCGTGGCTTGAAACAGGAAGACGGTTACTACGATTAGTACTTTTCTGAGCGAGGAAATACTCGCATCGATGAAATACCAACAAGTCTTTTCTGCACAAGCTTGAGAAAAGTGTGGGAACGGCTGAAGCGTTACGCAAGGGATCAAAGCGAGCCTTTGAGCGAGGGTTGCGATTCCGTTTTTTGGTTATTGGAATCGTCAGAGGCTATTTCTAATTCTGGTAAGCGAATTCGGACGCCATTCTTTCCAAAAACAATCGGAATCAGTTCTTTGGAAACGCCAGCGTCGTAGGTCAGACCGTAATACTTGTGAGCCGGTGCGGAGAGACGCAGAACCCAGCGAAGCAGTTCGATACGAATCGACTGGAAGAAGGGCAAATCCGGTTGGCTGATGATCTCTTCTTCACCCACCTCGACAATCCAGCGGTCAGCTGCGATTTCAATCTTCCCGCGGCGTTGAAGGTCCTTCAGAGCTCCACGGATGTCGGTTTGCTCCATGTAGCCGTAGGTCACATTCACCGCGTAAATATCGTTTCCAAGCTTGATGACTTCGTATCGGTTCGCATCATCGAAGGTAGCATTGGAAATCTGATTGATATGAAAGAGCGTTACGTGCGAAGGGAGAACGCCATACTTTTTCAGGAAGACACGCAACGTAACGGGGGTGTAATCATCGAGTGTTCGAATGGGCTGGGAGCATAGAAATACCGCAGCGCGATCACTTTCAACCAATCGACGGCGACCTTGGATCAGTGTTCTAGCCAACGGCAAGTTTTCGTCGATGGCGATTTGAATCTCGTCCACCTTCTCACGAAGCATTACCAACCAGTCGATCTTCTTTCCCTCGCGGAAGCCGAAGTCGTAGAAGGCGCGAGCCATTTGCGAACGCCCCCATTGCCAAGTCATCATGATCACAACCAGTACGGATGCGATCCCAATTGGGAAATAACCTCCGCTAGCGATCTTGGTTAGGTTGCTGACAAAGAACATCATATCGATACACATGATGGGGGAACAGACAGCAAGGACTTGCCAAAGCTTCCAATTCCAGCGGTAGAAGGCAACGTAGCCAAACATGAGAGTTGTAATTCCCATCGTTCCGGTGACAGCGATGCCGTAGGCGGATGCAAGATTGCCGGCTGTGCGGAACGAGAGTGTTGCAATGACGCATCCGACGAAAAGTGCCCAATTCACCGAAGGAATATAGACTTGCCCTTCGGCTTCATGGCTCGTGTAACGCACTAGTTGCCGAGGCGCAAACCCTAATGCAATGGCTTGTTTGACGATCGAAAACATGCCCGTGATCAATGCTTGGGATGCGATAAATGCAGCGCAAGCGGCGACACAGAGATCCGCAACATAGATCAATTGATTCAGTGTGTTATAGCCTTCGATCTGTGGCGTGAGCGCGAAGAACGTGTTGGCTCGAGGAGGCACTCCTAGCTCAAGAAGGTATCCAACCTGTCCTGCGTAATTGACCAGCAAGCATGGCATGACAATGGAGTACCAAGCCAACATCACGGGTCTTCTGCCTGAGTCCGCCGGATCGACGCTCATCCCATCGCAACATTGCTTTTTGGTTCGCCGCATGAAATGGCCGATGTCCGCATACTTTGCTTCGCCACCTGTGATCGCAAGCACCACGACACCAAAAATTGCGAACATGCCTAGTGTTGGAAAGCTCCACACAAAATCGAAGGCATACATGGGATTGACTGCTTTAAACACCTCTGGATTCCGCACCACCCAAGGCAAGCCTTTGAGCGCGATCCACGGGAACCAAACCAGCAGCATGAACCAACCGAACATCCCTCCCACTTTGCTGGTGCCGCGCCATTGAGGCTTAAATAAAACGAACAGGCTAACCAAAGTCGCGATGATAGCCCATTGTTCACCCAACGGTTCGTAAGCGCCCAGCATGCTAATGGCGGGAGTAATAATGCCATCCGCGGCGAGGAGTCCTGCGGCAGATACAACGAAAAAGCTGAGAATGCCTATACCAAATATCTTGCCCGTGTATCCACGCAGTAGTCCCCACAATGCGAAATCTCCTCCTTCGCCGCGATTGTCAGCTCGCATGATCAGAAGGTCATATTTGACGGTCAAGAAGATCAATGCCCAAAAGATTAAGCTCAGGCTACCGAGTGCTTCATTGGCGGTTACCAGATCGCGGCCACCATTTTTCAGGATTGCTTCCAGTTGCTCCTTCGGCAGATGTTCATGTTTGAGTCGGATCGTTTCCCGCGTCAATTCCATGACGCAATAAAGAACCGATGTTCCGATGTCGCCGTACACCGTTCCAGAGGCTTCGCGGATTTTCGTAAATAAGCCTGATCCGTGCGAATGATGATCGTCCGATGAGTCAGACTCGGCCGCTTTGGCGTTTTTAGGATCAGGGTTGGAGATAGACGCTACGGATTGAATTCCGTCAGAATTAGGACTAATGTCCGAGTCGCTCACGATACAATTTTCCAAGAGAAATGAATTGGGTGGCATTGTGCCACACCATCATCATTAGCATCGTTTGCATTTACGCAATAGCCTTCCCCACAAGAGGGGGGGAGGTCGATTGAGACGTTTTGTGGCAATTCGTGCAAATGAGGGTGCACGAACAAACCGAGCCAAAGCGGTGCCCTGACAGCCCTGCCAAAAGCCCCTGACAGCCCCTTTCGATGAAAAACGCTAAGTTGGACGCAGGGCATCGAATACGCAAACCTTGACGGATAAAGCGGATTCGCCATCCCGCGAGGACTCAATCCCAACTTCTTGCATGTACGTCACCGGCTTTGGGATTTCGGCGGTCGATAGCTCTCTCAAGGGCATTCACCGAAAAGAAGTCAGTAAGATCGAAAGGAATTCGACCTTGAAAGAATTGCCCTTTGCACTTTTACATGCAGGGATGCAATGTTTACAAAGTCGACCGTTTTCGCCTTATCTTCTGGCATTCTGCTTTCCGGTTGTGCCCACGTTGGCGGTCTCTCTAGCAGAGTGGCCCCAAAGCTGGATCGCACACATGCCGCAACACCTGAGCCGGTCGCGCCAACGCCAAAGGCACCCGAGTACCTCATTTCCGCAAGCGAAACGGAGAAGTCGGTGGTGGAGGCCGCTTCGTTTCAAGTTGCTCCCCAGCCTACACTATTGCCCGAGGTTGGATCGCCCGAGGTTGGATCGCCCGAGGTTGGAAACGAAGGTGTTCTCTATACCCTAGCCGATTTCGAGCAAATTGCGTTAACCAACAACCCTTCTCTTGCGGCCTTGAACTCGCTGACTCAAAAAGCGTCCGGTTTGCGTCAACAAGTTGGAGCTAGACCCAACCCGACATTGGGTTACTTCGGCCAACAACTTGCAGATCGTGGTACCGATCAACAAGGAATCTTTGTGGATCAAGAGTTTGTCCGGGGTGATAAGCTTGCTCTTAACCGAGCCGTCCTGAACCACACTCTGGCTGCGCAACGTTGGGAAAGCGAAACTCAGAAGTATCGTATCTTAACGGACGTGCGAGTGTTGTACTTCGAGACAGCGGCAGCTCAGCAGCAACTCGATGCGATCCGAAAATTTGAGGAGGTATCGAAACGTGGAGTCGAAGTAGCGTTGGAAAGGAAAAAAGCCGACGAAGGCTCGCTGGTCGAAGTCCTTCAATCCAAGACGCTCAACAGCGAAGTTGCACTTGCTGGCGAGCGAGCCACTGCTGCTCACCGCGGTGCATGGCGCAATCTCACTGCGATAGCCGGACTGCCGGACACTCGGCCAACGCAATTGGCTCCCGAATTCGGCGACATCCAATCGTCGCCTGATTGGGATGCAACCTACCAGCAAATTCTTTTGCAGAGCCCTGAACGGGCCGTCGCACAAGCTTTAGTGTGCGAAAAGGTCAGCATACTACGCCGCGAACAAGTTCAAAGAACTCCGAACCTGGAAACGCAATTCGGAGCCGGCTACGATAATGGCACAAACGCAGGAATGATCAATGTTCAAGTAGGAGCACCGATTCCGGTATTTAACAAGAACACCGGCAATATTACTGCGGCTCAGGCTGAATACACTCGAGCTGTCGAAAACGTGAAGCGAATCGAGCAATCCATCCAAGCAAGGCTGGCCCGCGCGGCCCAGGAATTCGAATCCTATCTTGCCTCAGTTCAAAAATACGAATCTGAAATTCTGCCTCAAGTGAAAGAAAGTTTGCAGCTGTCAGAAGAGGCTTACAAAGCGGGCGAGCTGGATTTTCTTCAAGTTCTCATCGTTCGAAAGAGCTACTTCGAATCGAATCTTCAATTCATTCAGTCCAGAGCTCAACTGGCTCAAGCGAACGCGAAGATTGAAGGCTTGCTTCTTACTGGTGGCCTGGATGCTCCTCAAGATTACACCAATGGCGATAGTCTGCGAGGGCAATCGTTCGGTGGGCAGTAGTTCCTTCAAGGGCCTACCTTCATGACGGCTCATCTTCCTGAAGGGCCCATCCTATGCTTGTGGATCGGGACCGTTTCGATCAAGGCAAAACACCTGTAAACTAGTTGCGTTTCAGGTGAGGCCAACAACGATAGGTATTTCGCATGTCCAGCAGGATTTCTGCTTTATCAACTATTCTGCGATCACCAGTGCGAATCCTTGCACTAGTCTTATCGCTCGTTTTCATAGCCGAAGTGGCAGTGATGTTGGTGCTGCCCTTCATCACACCTGTCGTCATGGACGAAGCACTCCGAGCCATTCTAGATGCATTTCTTTTAACCATGGTTTGCGCACCGGCCTTATGGCTAGTCATCATTGGCCCCCTACGACAAATTGCAATTCAAGAGCACCAACGGAGCGAAACCATCGTCGCCAACGCAAGTGAAAGTATTCTTACTTTCAGTCGCGCTGGTGCCATTCTGTCCTACAACCGCCCCACCTGGGATTTGCTGGCGGTCACTGCGAACCAATTGATCGGCAAACCAATTCAAGCGACGATCCCGGATCTGCCTAACGAACTGGAGAATCTTCCGATCGGACTACGTCTGACCGCTGTTCGTTCCAATGGGGAATCATTCCCGATCCAGGTTTCGGTAAGCGAGTACCCCTCGGAGGCGCAATTCATTCGCATAGCCATTCTTCGCGATTTGACTTGGTCGGAACAAGCCGAAAAAGAAAGACTGGAAAGAGTGCGCGAGACGGAAGCCTTACGGGCTCAGCAGATGGCAACTCTCGCACAGCTCGCAACAGGGGTAGCGCACGAAATTCGCAATCCACTGACCTCGATCAAAATGCTCATTCAAGTGAACCTTGCTTCGTTTGAAAAAGCCGGACTTCCGACCGCGGATCTGGAATTGGTACAGTATGAAATCCGCCGAATGGAGCGTTCGATCAACAGCCTGCTCGAGTATGCACGGCCCGAGAAATGTGAATTCGTAGAGTTTTCCATCCAAGATGTTTTGCGTCGCACGGCTCACTTGATTGCAGGTAGATGCGCTCTCCAAAACATTGAGCTTGAAATTGAGTCTCCCAACAATCTATTGAAGATCGTCGGGGATGCAGCTCAAATCCAACAGTTGTTATTAAACTTGTCCCTGAATGCTCTTGATGCCATGCCAAGCTCGGGACGCTTACACATCACCGTAGCAACTCGAGATTCGCTTCTTCAAATCGCGGTTCGCGACACCGGGACTGGAATCCAACCAGCCATGCTCGATCAGCTCTTTACGCCATTCTCCACTACCAAGCCCAACGGTGTTGGGCTTGGTCTGGGCATCTGCCGTCGAATCGCGGAAGCTCATCACGGCACCCTGATCGGCAGCAATCAACCCGAGGGTGGAGCCGAGTTCATTTTGACGATCCCAATGGCTAATCCTAATGCGGTTGGTCCGTCCAAGTCATCATCCATTTCAGCTTCCACGAATTCTACGGCATGAGCATGCAAAGTCTTTTAGTTATCGATGACGAAGTATCGATTCTACGCGCTTTCGAACGCGCGTTTGAAAGTGACACCACTAAAGTTCTTACCGCGAAAACAGGC
>CAITIF010000057.1 GCA_903892365.1 uncultured Pirellula sp.
CGGATGATCATGTCGCTTTCTTCGTAGATACTGCCTGGTCCGCCACCTTTACCAAGTCGTTTGACGATGAC
This sequence comes from uncultured Pirellula sp., assembly GCA_903892365.1. Lineage (GTDB taxonomy): Bacteria > Planctomycetota > Planctomycetia > Pirellulales > Pirellulaceae > JBKCUI01. The sequence goes on from CAITIF010000057.1 coordinate 72, forward strand.
CTTCCATAACCGGAGCAGGTAGGCCATGTCTCGGGCGAGGTCTTTGCGTGTGCGATCTTGTCCGGCGGTACGAACGATAAAGCCGAGGCCTTCAGGTGGATTAAGGTCGAGCATGATCTGACGCAATTGTTTGCGTTGATGTTCGTCTTCGATTTTGCGTGAGACACCGACGCGACCAAGGGCTGGCATGAGGACCAAATATCGACCTGGAATGCTAATGTAGGTCGAGAGCGTTGGGCCTTTGCTGCCGATACCTTCTTTGATCACTTGGACTAGAACTTCATCACCACGTTTAAAGATTTCTTGGATCGGTGGTTTGAAGCGTGGGCGGCCACCTCGTTGTGGACGATTTTTCTTGCGTTGATCGTCATCGGTGCCATCGTCGACATCGGGCATGTTACCGGTGGCGATTTCAGCTGGATCGTAACCGGCTTGACGGAAGTATTGGGCTTCGACGTCGCTTATGTGCAGGAATCCATTACGGCCTACACCGAAGTCGACGAAAGCAGCTTGGATGCTTGGTTCTAAATTGACGATTCGGCCACGATAGATATTGCCGACCCAATTATTTTGGCTGGCGCGTTCTGTATAAAGTTCTTCAAGTTGCCCATCCTCGAGAATGGCAATTCTGCATTCTTCCGGTTGGGATACGTTGACGAGCATTTCCTTTTTCATCGTTGTTCAATTCCTTTAGTCTCCGTCGATCAAGACGGAGGATGATAGATGAGAAGGTGCTGGCGTTTCAGGTTGTTGGCTGTTGGAGGGTTTGGGGTCGACCGACTTGCCCAAATGAACCCGGGTGCGGCGTAAGATAACGCCTTGCTCTTGGAGGTGCTCTAATGAAAGAGCTTGTAGCAATTCCCCTGGGCGGAAAGAGGCTCCACCAGAATTTGGAAGGGTGAAACGTAGCACTGTACCAATTAAACGGACATCAAAGTCGGGGTCGCCAACCGATACGCTAAGCGTTCGGTTTTCTCGAACCACCGTCCATGTTGGAGCTGCCAAGAAGGTATTGAGACGCCCTTGCAAAGCAGCCAGGTCATGATCTGGGATCTCAATTTCAAACGTGCTGGCACGCAGTTGTTGCCGAGACGTTTCGGGAGTAAGTAACTCCAGATTGAGGATCTGTAATCCTGATAACAAATGCGGTTGCAGTTGTTCGCTCAGGTCTTTTAAATCGATTGCATCCGTCAATTCCAACTCGACTGCTTCGTCAAGGCCTTCAATGCCCAACGCTAAAGCTGAGGGGAAACTGATTTTGGGTTTCGGATGGAATCCTTCGGTCAAGGCGATTGCCAGACCGGCTCGTCGCACTAAGCGTTCCCACAGACGTGCAAGATCCATATGGCCGATCCAACGCAAATCGCCGGTCTTGGAGAACCTGATTCGAATACGGGTGTTGGCCATTGGGAAGTTAAATCTGTTGCACCATATCGGGAAGTAAAGCGGCGAAAGAATCGTGCACGGCAGTGTGGACCTGATGAGCTGTTTCCAGTCGGAGCGCACGTTCCGCAATCGCTTGGCATTGTGACAAGCTTACCGAGCGAATTGCCTTTTTCAATTGAGGCAATGCACTGGGGGGGGCGCTCAGTGTCCGGACTCCCAATCCGATTAGGAGGAGTGCGTACGCTGGGTGACTGCTCATTTCTCCACACACGCTGGTAGCAATTTCAGCTTGGTCCGCTACTTTGACCGATTGGCTTATCAATCGCAAGACCGACGGGTCTACGGCTTGATAAAGATCGGCGACGGCTTCGTTGCCGCGATCTACTGCCAAGGTGTACTGGGTCAAATCATTGGTGCCGATACTGATGAAGTCGACTTCGCGAACGAAGTGATCCAACATCATCACGGCGGCTGGAACCTCTACCATCATGCCGATTTTTACATCGTCACGGACAGCGTACCCTTCCTCACGCAAGTCGTCCATCACAGAACGCACAAGAAGTCGGGCAGAACGCAATTCATTGAGGGTGGCGATCATGGGAAACATGATCCGGAGATCCCCTTCTACGCTGGCCCGGAGCATGGCTCTGAGCTGAATGCGGAAAAGGGAGGGGTTGCGCAAACAATAACGAATACTTCTTAATCCGAGGAAAGGATTGGCTTCCGACTCGTTCGTTTGTCGAGCGGACAATTTGTCGGCCCCCAAATCCAGGGTGCGTATGATCACCTGTCCGTGGTCGACGGCCTTTAGAACCTCACAATAAGCCTCGTATTGTTGCTCTTCGGACGGATCCTCTTTGCGTCCCAAATACAAAAACTCGGTTCGATACAAACCGATACCCCCCGCTCCACGCGACATCGCTGTCGCCACTTCGGATGGGAATTCGATATTGGCGAGCAGTTCGATATGGGTTTTGTCCTGCGTGACAGCAGGGAGGTCACGTAGTGCATCGAGGCTGATGGCAAAACTTTGCCGATCGCGGCCGCGACGGAGATAATTTTCTTTGGTTTGCGCATCGGGTTCGAGTATGACGCGCCCGCGATATCCGTCCAGGATCACTTCCATCCCACCACGGATCTGTTGGGAAAAGCTGCCAACACCCACAACGGCAGGTATTTCCATTCCACGGGCAACGATGGCAGTATGGCCTCCCGGCCCACCCGCCTCCGTACAAAAGCCCAACACTAACTTCTTATCCAAGTTCGCCGTTTCGCTCGGTGTTAAATCATGGCTGAACAAAATGACCGGCGATTGCAGGTTCGCGAGGCTGGTGGTGGGCGCACCACCGAGTTGTTCCAGCAACGCTCGTTCGATGTCGCGAATATCACCAACACGTTCGGCTAAAAACGTTCCACCCATACGTCGAAACGCCTGGGCATAGCCGTTGAGTACTTGGCTGGCTGCCAATTGAGCGCTGAAGGATCGTCGCAAAATCAATTGCCGCATCTCTTCGCGCAGACGTGGGTCAAGCAACAATTGCTGTTGGGCGGAGAAAATCCCTTGCAAATCGCCCAGTTGCTTCTCAGAAGCTTCTTCGGTTCGTTTCGCGAACTGTTCCGACGCAACGACGAAAGCCCTATCTAAACGTTCTGCTTCGGAAGAACGTTCAGCGGTCGAAACGCGCGATCGGGTGATTTGATAACCTTCGCGGTCCAAAAGTAGCGCCTGGGCGATCGAAACGCCCGGCGAAACCGGAAAACCCTGAAATTCCTGCATGCCGCTCCATCATTCTTTCAACGCCAATTTGTCTCATTAAATGGCGGCTTCGGTTTGATTGTCCGTTTCATAGAAAGCATTATCGAACAGATCACCAAGCGCCACAATCGCCTCTTGCGCATCATCACCGATCGCCTTGAGGTTGAGATTCGTTCCAGCCTGAGCCCCCAGAGTCAACAAACCTAAAATGCTGCGGGCGTCGACTATCTGCCCATCTTTTTCTATTTCAATGCGGCAACGAAATTTCATAGCCGCTTTAACCAACAGATCGGCTGGTCGCATATGCAGCCCTTGGCTGTTGCGAACCGTAACCATACGTTCTGAGATCGGTTCCGACATCATTTCACCGCAATCACTTCACCCAGTTTTCAGTCACTGGGTCATTCATAAACTTGGGTTTTGCACAGGCTTAGGTATTTCACAAATTTGGGGCAACAAAGTGTCAAGCGGATACAGCTCAACCTAAGTTCCCCAGACGCTTAACTGCCGAATTGGCTGTTGTCCGCATCTACCAACAACTGCAGAATTTCTTCCGCCGTTTTGGCTTGTTTCAAATACCGACAGAATGCATCATCTCGCAATTGTCGTGAAATGTTTTCCAAAGCACGAAGATGATCACCAGGTCGATCGGGTGGCGAAACCAACAAGAAAAACAATTGGACTTTATCGCCATCCAAACTGTCAAAATCCACACCCTGCGGACTTACGCCCACTGTCCCAACCAAACGATCAACGCTCGGATGTTTCGTGTGTGGAACCGCAATGCCTCGACCGATCGACGTACTTCCCAACTCTTCTCGCTTGAGCAAAGCTTTGATAATGTCGTCACGATCCGAGGCTTGGATCTCACCCGCTTCAGCCAACGAATCGACCAACTCCGAGATCGCGCTCGGTTTGTCTTTCGCAGCTAACGCGGTGCGGATCGCTTTAACGCTAACAAAATCAGAAAACTTCATAGTAATCCTTCAGGCTATTAGCCGACGTCAGAATGCCCATGGTTATGCTTATGGCCAGATACCTTATGGCCTGTCATTTTTTCTTTTTGTTTCCGCAATTGTTGCTCCATCTTGTGCATCGCACTATCAAAAGCGGTGACAACCGTCTTCGCTTTATCGGACGATACAAACTCAGGACAATGCTCTGCAGAAACGTTGATTTCTACCATCACCTCTTCAAGGTGCTGCAAATCGACTGTGATTAGAACTTCGGAAACTTTGTCTAAAAAGCGAAGCAGTTTGCCTCCCTTTTCTACCAAAATTGCCTCGTCTTGCGGTGTTACATGACCGTGTCGTGATGAAACTTTAACTTGCATCTCGGAGCTCCTCTTTCGGTTTGCAATTTAGGTTATCGCGGTAAACTGTCGCGACACCCGCTCTCACGGACCTTCGCTATTCTGCCGGATATCCCCGACTTTGTCACCGACACTATCCAGGTTTTCAGCCAACCAACCTAGTACCCGTACCGATTGTAGCGGTATGAAAGAATGCTGGTAGTCCTTTAGTAGTACGCTCGTTTGTGCTTCTTTTACTCACTTAGGGGTTATTCCCCCGCTCCGCCACAACCGCTTCCAATCTTGAACGATGCCGCGCGATGGACGATCGGGTTGGAAGCCAAGATCTTTCCCCGTGATGCGTTTCAAATGGTAAATGGCCAAAATTCGCTCATCCAAATATTCGCTTTCCAATAAGTTCACCAAACGTTCTGCGGCTGAAAGTTTCAACTCCGGTTCAGAATAACCCACCAAAACTTGAAAGAGTAATGCTCCCCGTTGGACATCTTGGGCAGCGATGCTGGCCTTCAAGGCTTCGAAAGATTCTGGAGAAGTGCTAATTCTTTCCCGTACCGCATCGATCAATGTGGTCCAATGGCTGCGGAAGCGATCGTCATTGAGCATCCCTGTTGGGCCGACCAAAAATGAAAAGTCATCGGATAAGATCAAGGTTTGTGCAGCCATAGCGGCTATCTCAGCGCGTCGATTCTGCAACGCTTCGACGATCACTAAATTCGCTCGTGCACCAGGTGGCAATATTTGCATCAGGTCACTTGCGGCTTGGCGATCAATGGGCCGTTCGAGCGGAGTTTCGACCCATGCAGGGGCTTTATCGATCTTGACGACATCCCATTGATCTACGCCGTTACGAATCACGGAATCGCCCACGGCAATTTTTTGTCGGAGGCTATCGTCACCAATAAATTTCGCAACATCCGCATCGGCGATTATCTCCATCGAAGAAAATTCCACTTTGCCTTGGAGCACAGAAATTCGCAGGTCCGTAAGTGCCATCAGTGGTCCGACGTATTGAGGATCGTATTGGGTTGGATCGATCCAAAGCGGTGTGGCTTCAACTGCCACCGCGGAATTCGGTTCGCTCCAACGGATTGCAACCAGTGTGTTTCCGTTTCGTAGTAATGTCTGGGGTTGACGATCTACAAAGTTGGACTTGCCCGTATCCTGAAGAACCGCCTTGCCTTGCCTAAGTTCCAATGTGGTCAGCCAAGGCATTTGAATGTCAGTCGTTACACGCACATCGGTGGCATTATAAAAACTCCAAGCGACATCATGATTGACGTTTATGGTGTTGCGCACTCCTGGCGCGATCAATAGTCGTGTTCCATGAGTGAATGACGTTGCAGAAGTAATTCTCACCAATTGGTTATTGACTTCGTCTCTTGCGAACAGCAAATGACCTTGTGCGCTTTCCGATGGAGGGCTCCAGTTGGCGACTTGCACATTAACTAAAGGAATGTTGGGCTTCGTATTTCCATTACCAGAGGTACTGTTGGGGGTTGCGTTCGGATTGGTGTCTGCAGGTGGCGAGGCGGGCGAATTTGCATCACTTTTTTCTACCGGCATCGCGTCATTTGGGACCGAAGTTAGGCTGTCATTGTTGGATTGATTGGCCCCTGAATCTGTGGTGGAGGCGTTGCCGGATGCGAGTGGAAGTTGTGGAAGGTTGGCTGTTGGATTCTCGTTATTCGTTCCCGTTGTATCGGCGGGCTCGTCGGTACTGTCGGACTCCGTGGTTGCATCTGCGTTAGCAACATCATCACGATCTTGGTCGTTAGCATCGGATGATTCCGGAGTGAGAGCAGAGGCCGTCCAAAGACTTTGTAGACGATTGATGGGGCCGACGGCTTGTAACGTCGCAAGAATCAACAGAATTGCTAAGGCCAAGGTGATGAGCACCCGAAGTCCGCGGCGTGATGGTTTAGAAGAACTTTCGGTATCGTTGGTTTGCGTCCAGTCGCCCTGGGCAGGACGGAGCGGATCTGTCATTACTAACGAATCGGACATCGAAGTGGATGGGGCGACGCTCGGCGGCGGTGCAGGCGTTCGGGCTACAGTACTGCTGAGTGGTTGCGCGGCCGCTGAACTTGCTGCCGGTGCGGGTGACTCATAGCTGTTAAAATAATCGGGGCGTTTGGTCGGAACAGCGTTTGAGCCTTGGGCAATTTCTTTGGGACTACCGAGGCAGCGAACGCGATGCTTTAGTTCGGGCGTTACGATCGGCTCAGAATCCAAGATTGACGCTAAGGCCTGATGGCAAGCAGCCACCTCGGCAAGTTGCATATCAGATTGCAATAGGAACTGTTCTAGTTCCGGAACAAGTTCCGGCGAGAGTGTGTTGTCGAGATATTGGGCGATGGAGTTGGCATCGAGTCCTAAGCCCTTTTCGTCGAGTGGCAGCGAGGTC
>CAITIF010000058.1 GCA_903892365.1 uncultured Pirellula sp.
ATTCCCGAACTTCGATCACATGCACCTCGCTGAAAGTCTCGCGAAAAAATGGATTTTTCGATGCTCAAACGTAGCAGAGGCTCTCCCAAAATGTAACCAGCGACTACACGATCAAGGAACACGAATCGAGCGCGCTTCGTTGCAAGATCCCTACGTCGTCGCTATCCAACAAAAATCCTGGTATGCTAGACTTCTGGGGTCGATCCAAAGATTCATCGCTCAGCTCGCCATCGTTTTTCTATCGTTACAGCGTTCCAGAAAAAGTGAACCAACCCAGTGCCGTTTCATTGAATTGAAATCCAGTTGTCCCTACACTTTCCAAGAATCTTGAAACGCTCGAACTTCGACTCGTACTTGTACTTTTAAAATTCGTCCTTTTAGCGGTATGTTACACATGAAATATCTTCCCATGAGTGCGCTTCTTTACGTGCTTTTTTCCGTTGTTGCGCATGCCCAGAATCCTTCGACCTCGGACATTCTGATCGCAGACTTTGAAGGGGAAACCTACGACCCATGGAAAAGCGAAGGCGAGGCTTTCGGCACTGGGCCGGCCAAGGGGACGCTCGATGGGCAAATGAACATCAGCGGATTCGAAGGTAAAGGACTAGTCAATTCGTTTCTCAATGGCGACCGCACGACTGGAACACTGACGTCGCCTCCGATCAACATTGAACGCAAGTACCTGACGTTTCTTATCGGTGGAGGCGGTCATGCGGGAAAGACCTGCATGAACCTGTTGGTCGATGGGAAAGTCGTGTATACGGTTGCTGGCACGAACACGATGCCAGGCGGCAACGAAGCTCTGGAGCCCGGGTTCTGGGACGTTAGTAACCTGATTGGCAAAACGGTCGCTTTGCAAATCGTGGATGACGCTACTGGTGGATGGGGACACATCAACGTCGACCACATCGTGCAAACAAACACCAAACCGAGGTTGCCCGATCTCGCCCGCCGGGAGAAGTCATTCACCGTCGAAAATAGATACCTGATTATCCCCATTCAAGATCAAGCAAACATCCCAGCGAACATTGGCAGCCAAGAGAAGCCAACGGGCCAAATTCAGTTGTTCGTAGGTGACAAAGAAGTCCGCCGATATGACTTGAGCATTGCTCCGACTGCGAACGATACGAATTGGTACGCATTCTTCGACCTGAGTGCCTATCAAGAAATGGCAGCTCGAGTCGTTGCCAGCAGGGTCACCCCAGAAGGCTTCGAACTCATCAAGCAATCCAATCAAGTCCCAGGAGCAGAGAATTTCTACAAGGAGCCTTATCGCCCTCAGTTTCACTTCACTCAAAAAGTCGGCTGGAACAACGATCCCAACGGAATGGTTTATCACGATGGCACTTGGCACTTCTTTTTTCAGCATAACCCCGTAAGCCTTCAATGGGGCAACATGACATGGGGTCATGCGATCAGCAAAGATCTACTGCACTGGGAACAACAACCAGACAAGTTGTTTCCTTCCACGATGGCTCGTGGCGCTTGCTTTTCAGGAGGAGCGACGGTCGACATTCATAATACAGCGGGCTGGGGCAAGAACACACTGGTCGCGTTCCTGACGGACACCGGAGCCGGCGAATCGGTTGCCTACAGTACCGATGGTGGGAAGTCCTTTACGATGTATGAAGGCAATCCTGTCGTCAAACACCAGGGTCGCGATCCGAAAGTCATCTGGTATGCGTACGACGACACCGACAAACCGCTCAACGAAACCGCGAAGAAGCTCGGGGGTCATTGGGTGATGGTCGTCTACGACGAGCACCCGGAGCACCAACGCAATGCCGCGTTCTACACGTCGACTAATCTCAAGGAATGGACGGAGCAAAGCCACCTGCCTGGTTATTATGAATGCACAGAACTGTTTGAACTGCCGGTCGATGGCGATGCACAGAACCGACGTTGGGTTGTGTTTGCTGCAGATGCCCAGTACGCCATCGGCACATTCGACGGCAAGACATTCACGCCGCAGCACGAAGGCAAGCATCAAGTCCATTGGGGACGTTACTATGCGTCGCAAACGTTCGACAACGCACCTCATGGCCGAAGGATTCAGATGGGCTGGCTGCAAGTCCCTGCGCCTGGGACCTACAACCAGCACTTCAGCTTTCCACATGAGCTGACCTTGCGGACGACCGACGACGGCATTCGTATGTTCGCCAAGCCGATTGAAGAGATCGCACAACTGCGAACGAAGAGCAATACGGCGAAGCCTCAGGAGCTCCTTGCTAAAAAACCGATGAGGTTGCCCGTCAGCAGCGATCTGTTGGACGTTCGAATGACGTTGGAAGTTGGCACGGCGACATCGATCGAAGTGAAGCTGCCGGGACGCACCATCCAATACGATGTGAAGGGTCAGAAGCTTAACGAAGCGCCCTTGAAGCCGGTCGACGGCCGCATCCGAATTCAAGTGCTAGCCGATCGTTCGCTAACAGAAATCGTCGGTAACGATGGTCGTGTTTTTATCAGCGGTGATGGCCCCGCCAAGATTGATGCATCGGAAGTCTTGGTCACCGCCATCGGTGGCGATGCAAAACTCCTGTCGCTGGAAGCTCACGAGCTGATGTCCATTTGGAAAAAGTAAGGTAGTGATACACACTGATCTTGGATGAAATAACCCGCCACCTGTTGCTTTCCCCATTCACTCGTTAACCTCTCCTCCCTAACGCACCTCCCATGAAGTCACCCCTTATTCTTTGGTCGGTTACCGCATCTTTAGCTGGCTTTTTGTTTGGATTCGACACCGTTGTGATCTCCGGTGCGGAAAAAACAATTCAGTCACTATGGGGCCTAGGTGATCTTCAACACGGATTGGCAATGAGCAGCGCATTGTGGGGAACGGTCCTTGGATCGCTCTGTGGCGGTTGGCCAACAGATCGGTTCGGCCGACGAACAACTCTGCTCTACATTGGGATACTGTATTTCGTTTCGGCGGTCTGGTCCGGACTCGCGACCGATGTTTACTCGTTCATCATCGCGAGGTTCATCGGTGGCGTTGGTGTGGGAATCTCGACCGTGACAGCCCCACTTTTCATTGCCGAGATCTCGCCCCCTGATCGACGAGGCAGGCTTGCCGGGATGTTCCAGTTCAACATCGTTTTTGGGATCTTGATCGCGTTCGTTTCCAATGCGCTGCTTGCCGGGATCGGCGAGCATGCATGGAGATGGATGTTGGGCGTTGAAGCAATTCCTGCGTTAATCTATGGCTTGATGTGTTTCGCTTTGCCGGAGAGTCCGCGATGGTTGATTAGCCGAAAAAACGATGTTGAGGGTGCGACTCAGGTTTTCAAACAAATCTCTCCCGATCTTGATGATGCGGCGATCCAGAAGCAAGTCGCACTAGTTGTCGATGCATCGTCGGAAGCTATGCATCAGTCTGGGTTCTGGAATTCATCCTTGCGAAGACCAATCCTACTGGCATTCTTGGTTGCCTTCTTTAATCAACTCTCGGGAATCAATGCGATTCTCTATTTCGCTCCTCGGATCTTTGAGCTGACAGGTCTTGAGGCTCAGGCGTCGCTTCTGCAGTCTGTCGGAATTGGTGTGACGAATCTGGTTTTCACTTTCGTAGGTCTTTGGTTGATCGACCGTTTGGGAAGGAAGACACTCTTGGTCATTGGTTCATTCGGCTATATCGGTTCGCTTGGATTATGTGCTTGGGCGTTTAGTACGGAAACGTTTTCGATCGTTCCAGCGTGTATCTTTGCTTTCATCGCAGCTCACGCGATTGGTCAAGGAGCAGTGATCTGGGTGTTGATTTCAGAAATTTTCCCCAACGAGCATCGAGCCAATGGGCAAGCGCTGGGCAGTTTCACCCACTGGATTTTTGCGGCGTTACTGACTTTGCTCTTTCCGTCCATGGTCACCCACTTTGCACCAAGCATTGTGTTTGGATTCTTCTGCTTTATGATGTGCCTGCATCTGTTATGGGTTTGGGCGATGGTGCCTGAAACAAAAGGTGTCCCCTTGGAAGAGATGCAAACTCGACTTGGAATGAAGAAAAAGGCCTCATCGTGAACAAGCCTATAGTCATATCATTTGGCGAGGTCCTTTGGGACCTATTCCCAGACGGGGAACGTTTCGGCGGTGCCCCAGCCAATTTCGCATGCCACGCATCTTTGGAAGGTGCGCAAGCGATTATGGTCAGCGCGGTCGGAGATGACCAACGCGGTGTCGACGCCATTCGCATGCTGAACGAGATAGGTGTCGATACAAGCCTAGTGCAGGTTGTATCGTCTGCCCCTACGGGCACCGTCAGCGTCCAGCTCGATACCCAAGGAAAGCCCGCGTTTACGATTCATGAAGGCTCGGCTGCTGACCTAATTGCATGGAACGAATCCATTGCTCGGAAGATTTCCGATGCCGGTGCAATCTATTTTGGAACATTGGGGCAACGAAGCGAGATCGCCAGAAAGACCATTCGTCGCGCTGCAGAGCTGGCTGCTAAGGCCGGGATCGCAAGAGTTTTGGATATCAACCTTCGCTCGCCTTTTTTCGATTCCGAACTGATTCGTGAATCGATATCGTTGGCATCGATTCTAAAGCTTAGCGATGATGAACTCGCGACCGTTTGCGCCGCGTGTGGGATCCCCAAAACCATAGAGAGCCAACCCATGCTCCGTGGTTTGCTCGAGTTCGGCAATCTTGATATGGTCATTTTGACAAGAGGTGCCCAGGGAGCCACGTTGGTCACCGCAGACGACTCCATGGACCAGGAAGGCATTCCTGCAGTAGTAATCGATACGGTTGGGGCAGGCGACTCGTTCACTGCGGCTTTTCTGATCGGTGAACTTCAGGGCAAACCACGCAAAGACAGCCTTCGGAGAGCCTGCGAGGTTGCTTCGGCAACGTGCTCACACTCCGGCGCAGTTCCTGCACGGCAGTAAGCATGCGAGGTATCGGCTTTCTGTCATTCGCCAGCGACCTTGCCGGTCGGTCCGTTAGGAAGTTCCCTATACCTCACTGGTCCGAGGCCATCGAGTCCGCTTCCTCGTTCTACTTATCGATGATTGGATGGGCTAGCTTTCAAACGACTGCCGAATTCGATCGGTGCTCCAACCTGCTCCTAAGGCCAAAATCAATTTTATTCTTGCTTTGTGGCTTGGTAACACACCACCCAGGATAACACCTAACCTAGTAAGTGTTTTTCCAGCGCCTTCGTATGCATATGCATCCAACGTCCGCCCCCTTGAGCAACGCGAGGTTAGCAAAATCGGAATTCCAGTCTTCGCAGCCCGATCAATGGCTCCTAGATAACCAGGGGGTACATTGCCTCTCCCGAACGCTTCCAGAACGAGCCCTCGAACACCTTGAGCGATTGCGTAGTCAATAAACTTGCCGTCTCCCCCCGAAACCATTTTGATTGTTTCTACGGCTAGTTCGATATTGTCGGTCTCAATATACTCTTGGTCGGTGGTGCGACGAGCGATAATGATTCGATCCTTATCTATCAGACCGATCGGACCATAATCGCGACTCTGAAATGTATCCACGGATTCGGTGTGCGTTTTGATGACTTCTCGCGCTGCGATAATCTCTTCACTCATCGCGACCAGAACACCCAAGCCTCGTGCCTCCACCGTAGTTGCGACTCGAACTGCGGCGATCAAATTCGCTGGTCCATCCCAACTGAGCTCGGAGCTGTTCCGCATCGCGCCCACAAATACCACTGGCTTTACCGTCTGAAGTATCAGATCCAGAAAGTAAGCGGTTTCATCCAGAGTGTCAGTCCCATGAGTAATAACCACGCCATCGATGTTCTCCCTTTGCAATACCAAACGAACCGCATGGGCCAGTTCCAACATGATCGAAGGAGTTACATGGGGGCCTGGAAGCCTAGCGAAATTGATAATCTCAAAATCTGCAATCTCCTTAAGACCAATCACTTGCGCGACGATCTCCTCACCCGATAGCGCTGGCGAAGCACCACCCATCGTAGGATCGATACTCATCGAAATCGTGCCACCTGTAAAAAAGATAGCGACGCGAGGTTTCAAAAGAAATGTCCTTCAACAAGTGGTATCGGAAATGAAACTGGATCGAATTTTCGAGTCTATTCTTTGTCGCTCGCAGTCAGGTCAAAACAAAAGAGTTCATCTTGGTCGCGGATGATTAGCTTGCCCCCTGCAATCACGGGATGGGGCCAGCTTTCGCCGTTGTGTGACGGAAGTTTAAACTGGCTGATCAATTCGTATTTGTCTTTATTAGCATTGATCAAAGCCATCGTGCTATCTTGGTAACGAAAGTACAGCTTTCCATCTGCCGCGACGACGGCTGCCGAACCTGTCCCGGCCCCTCGCGCCTTCCCCCATAAATTCTTGCCCGTCTTCCATTCCACGCACGCAGGGAATCCATTGTTGTGTCCATGTCCCATGTACACATAGTTGCCGATCATGATCATCCCACCATGATGGTTTTGTAATTCCTTGTTGGTTTTGTAATACACTTCCTTCACCGACAACTTCTTTCCCTTCTTGTTGATTTCAAGGAGGGCTGTTCCGCCATCGTCATAACCGGTCGAACAAAAAACGTAGTTGTCTTTGGTAATAGGCGTTGGGATGTTGGCAGTACGATTTGCAACTCGATCATAATTCCACAAAAGTTCACCTGTCTTGGCATCGTAGCTGACGATCCCATGCCCAATAAGTTGAACGTACTGTTTGATTCCAGCAGCCTTGGAGACCACGACCGAAGAGTAACCCGCCCCGTCGTTTCCAAGGAGATTGCCTTCGGGAGCTCGTCCTTTCCAAACCACCTTTCCCGTCGTTTTCTCTAAGGCCACCACCATCGCGTCCTGAGCGCCAGGTGTACAAATCAAAAGGTCTCCATCCACCAAAGGCGATTCACTGTAGCCCCAGCTCGATTCAATCTTGCCTCCGAAATCAGCAGTAAAACTGGTCTTCCAAACCTCCGCACCATCGTTCAACTTGCAGCATACGAGCACTCCATCATTGGATAAGGCGTAAACCAAGTTGCTCGCGACATCGATGGTTGGGCTACAAGTAGGGTCTTGCTTATTGGGGGTGAATGCGGTCGACCAAAGGATCTGTCCATCTTGTTGGCCAAGGCAAATCAGTTGAGTGCTGCCATCTTTGCTTCCCATGGTCAGGATCTTGCCGTCGGCGATGGCGACGCTTGACATTCCACCGCCGAGTCCCTTAACTCGGAAGTCCAAGTTGGGTCCTTGCTCCGGCCAAGACTTCAGCAATCCTTTCTCGGTCGAGATACCGTCTCGGTTGGGGCCTCGCCATTGCGCCCATTGGCCAACGGAATCCTCCGCAGTAGCCAACGTGCCGGGTGACAGCAACAAAAGCAAAGCCAAGGATCGACGCAGTGAACGAAGTGAAACCAAGTTGATTTTGATCATAATGGAATATCGATAGGTAGGTGGAATGGAAGCAGCAGGTGAAATGGAAACAGCCAAGGCAAATCGAGTCGTTCGCTGGATTATATCCCTGTTGGCGTCAAAAAGGGCATCTTACGATTGCAGGAGATCTAAAGATTGTCGGACACCGCTGGTGAATTCTTGTCTTGTTCAAGCCAGCAGTATTGCAACGCATTCGTTCGCTCGATCAAAACAATTCCATCTCGCATTCGAATAGACCGGCCAGGTGCGATGGATTCAAAGCATCCGCTGTTTTGCCGTCAAAATAGATACGGCCTTTTTGCATGCAGAGCGTTCGCGACATGCATGGCATGATTTCGCTCAGATGATGCGTCACCAAAACAATCGAGGTTCCGGATTCGGCGACTCGATCTAATTGCTGCAGCAAGTCCCTTTGAGCTCGAACATCTAACCCAGCTGTTGGTTCGTCCAAGATCAGTGCAAAGGGTTTGCGCACCATGGCCCGAGCCAACATGACGCGTCGCCGTTCGCCGGTCGACAAATGAGCAACGGGTCGATCGCGCAGTTCCATCATGCCAAAGGTTTCCAAAGCGTCATTGGCCGCATCCTTCATCTCCGAAGTTACCCGTTCCGCATCGGGTTCCAGTTCCGATGCGAAGAACCCGGTTAGCACCACATCCGCGGCTGGCAATCGCCCCGATCGACCTGTGGTGAAATGATGATCGAGTTCGGAGCTGACGATTCCAAGCTGGGTCCGCAAGTCCCACACGTTCCATTCGGTTTGACCGAGAATACGAACGACTCCTGCTCTGCCGTCCACGATGGACGGGTACATCGTTCGTGTCAGCAGCTTCAGCAATGTCGACTTCCCAGAACCGTTTGGGCCAAGAATCACGCAATGCTCGTTGCGATCGACTCGCAGAGACAAACGATCAAGAATACGAGTCGTCCCGCGAACGATCGAGACGTTTTCCAGTTCCAGCAGTGCTTTGGAGTCA
>CAITIF010000059.1 GCA_903892365.1 uncultured Pirellula sp.
CTTGGTCGTTTTGGATTGCGGCCGAGGTTATAAATCCATCGGGAGTTTTTTGGGACCAAAGTTCGGTTCCATTGCTAGCATCGATTGCAACTAGAGCGCCTTCGAAGTCACCGACGTAGAGCCGGCCTTTTGCGACCACGGGCGTACCCTCGAAGCCCGCTTTATCGGATTTGGTTTTATATTCCCAAAGCACTTCGGGTTTTTCAGGCAAACTGTCATTGGAGACGGCCGTCCCTTGCGCGTCCCCTCGAGCGACGGGCCAATCCGAGGCAATCGATTGAGCTGCAAGACAAAGGAACAGGCCAAGATGGCAACCGAGGGAAGAAACGAACACGAGCTTGGAATGGAACATGGGTCGTAGGGCTGTTTGGGGGTGTTCAACCACATACTTATAGACGTGGTTCAGGCTTTTCATTTTGATCTAGCGATTGTCAATCGTGGTTTGGTACTGTGTTCCACAAGTATATTCATAATCGTCAGCAACGGGATAGATTTCGTGGACGAAACACGCTGGGTCGCAAAAACAAAAAGAACGTTTGGCATGCGTCAAGCCTGCCATTTGCTCTGTTTACTTGCCGTTTTAGGATGCTGCGGATGCATCGATGGGCCCATGTTTCAACTGAAACGCTTGAATCCTGTCATTCAAAATGAATGGAAGAAGGATCGCGAACGAGGGCCTGTGTACTCGCAACGCGTCGAAGAAATGCGTTTGATCAAACTGCGTTTTCACTCCATGACCAGTGAAGAGCAATTGAAGTGGATCAATACGATCAACGAAGTGGTCGAAAAAGAAAGCAGCCCCGAACTGCGACGCGAAGCCGTACTGGCGCTCGGGGAAGTGGTGGAACGTCCTGAGGCAACAGGAACCATCATCAATCTAGCGAAAGACAGAAACGACAAGGTGCGACTTGAGGTCAGTAAGGTATTGAAAAAATACCCAAGTCCAGAAACCACGAAAACTTTGCTAGCCCTTGCGGCCGCCGATACCAGCCAGAGCGTTCGATTGGCGGCAACAGAATCGTTGGGAACGCATCGCTCGGATGAGGTCAAGCAATTCCTTTCGAAACAACTCAACGATCGATCGCCGGCGATGCAGTATCACGCGTCTCTTGCTCTCAAAGACTTTACAGGCAAGGACTTTAAAGGGGATGTTTCGTTATGGAAACGCTACCTAGCAGGTGAAGAAGTAGAGCCCCCCACCGTGTCGCTCGCCGAGTCGATGCAGTCTTACATTCCGTTCTTAAGGTAAGTATCGAGTTCCCGAATTTTCGGACAGTAAAGATTGTATCGAATGCGGGAAGTTCGCCGATACCAATGTCTGTGTCAATGAATCGGAACGTTTCGCGTAGGAATGGTGCTTTTTAATAATGCAGCTATGGCTTCGTCGATTCCTTTGCATTCATTTCGGTTGCCTTACACTGGTTACCGTCGTCACCATTTCAAGTACATTGCTTGGTCAAGATCCGCCTCTTCGAAGTGAAAAGCAAAATGCGCTTCGCTCGCTAGATCGCTCGGATGCGAAATCGCAAGAACCACCGATGATCGAGTGGGAAGATCGCCAAGAATCCACGGACGACTCGTCGGAGCCCCAAGAGAACTCGAACGACGACGGTTGGTTGATTATTGGCTCCGCCGATACGCGTTTGTTGAGCGGCAACGATTCGGAGAAGCCGGAATTTGTCGACCTGGCACAAGAAGAAGAGAAACCCAGCGACGAAAACAATTTGGCATTAGCCTTCGAACTTGCAAATGCTAGCTTCGCACCTAGTCTTTCGTTGTATTCCTGGCTGATCAGACCAACGCTGACTCCTTACCAAGCGGAAGGGCCTGTTCCCGCTGCGGTCGACGAATCTGAGGATTCAAGTCAGTCGGGCGAACGCGGACAAGCAAAGCAAAACAATCGAATAACCGAAGCGAAACTCGAGCCGCCAGAGCTTCTCTCGAAAACAACATCTACAGAAGTTCACGAGTTAGAGCTGAAAACAGAGCCGGAGCTTGCAACGCAAGAGGATGCCAGCATCGGCGATAGTATGGCCGAAGATACTGCGCTGAACGATGTTGCTAAAAAGATAGAAGTCCCCAAAAAGCCTGTAGCCCGCGCAATTCGAACACCCTTTGAAACAGAAGACCTGAGCGATTTGAAGGGTAAATCGAGCGAAGTTCCGCAGCATGATCCTGACTCCCTGGCGGAGCAAGATGAACCAAAAATCGATGCTTCAAAAATGTCGAGCGGCAAGGATCTGCAGGGAGTCGACGCCCTTAATGCGAGCAAACCTGGGACGCATCGCAAAGAAATCCGGATTGCGGAACCATCCATAGAGAACGAGACGGAAGGGCAGTCGGTTCCCAACAAGTCGGTGCCAGCCACCGACAAGAAACAGGTTCTTGAACCGGAGCTTGAGCGAAGATTGCTGAAGGCCAACGCATGCCTCCAACACTATCTTCAGAATCCGGAATCGACTTCGGTTCGCTCACCATGGGCTGTAATGCATGCATTGATAGCATTCGGTAGTGATTACGAACTGGTACATGGACAGAGCCGCGTGAATGCCATTGGATGGATGTGTCACAACGGCACTTGTCGCACTCAACGCATGTTCACGCCTAAAGGACGTAGCTTTATCCCGAATGTGGGCGGAGGAGTTCAGGGGCACGAAGGTCAGTTTCTGGCGATTTTAGCTCAGTCCAACGTTCCGCTCGATTATCCGATCCAAATTGGGGCTTCTCAGTTCAAGGTAGAGGACTTGGTTCGTTACGAGATGGCGACCTGCAAGGAAAAATCAGAGCTAACTTTCAAGCTGATTGGCTTGTCCTACTATCTTGATTCGAGCAAGCAGTGGAAAGCCAACGATGGCAAGATATGGAGCATTCCGAAACTCATTCAAGAGGAATTGGCTCAACCGGTGAATGGTTCAGCCTGTGGTGGTACGCATCGTTTAATGGGCTTTTCCTTTTCGGTTCGTCA
>CAITIF010000060.1 GCA_903892365.1 uncultured Pirellula sp.
AACAACAGCATCAATGGACTTGAAGTGCGCGGTGACGCCAGCACCAACAATCGCGATGAAACCGTTCTTGCTGTTCGTGACTTGCAGCGAAACGTGCTGACGACCGAAAGTGTCTGGGATGATACCGACATCGTTCACGTTCTCTTCGATTCGATCACTGTCTCCAATTTGGAGCACAGCGGCGGGCTTCGATTGCAAAGCGCTATCAACGAGTCGTTGGTGATTAAGATGGAAGGCCAAGGCTCCAACTTTGATAAGGAGCGGGGCACGGGCTTTACCGCTACCGGACGTTTGAGCAGCATCAGCGATCGCGTTGGGGGAACAGTTCACGTCATTGGTCAGCCAGGTTTCCCTGTGGTCTTGACCAGCTTGCGTGACGACGCCGTAGGATCGGGCACACAACCAGATGGTCGCCCGCAAACGGACACAAATAATGACGGTATTGCATCGATTCCACGACCTGGGGATTGGCGTAGCATGCTGTTTGATTCCTTTAGCAACGACCGGCACGTGGTTGTTGCAATGGAAATTGAGCCACCAGATACCGTCGCTCCTGGATCGAACGATTCTGCGGTTACAGCTCAGTATCTTGGGGCGCTTGCCCCTAACGAGTCCACCACCGACGAGAACCTACCTTTAGGTTATGTCGTTAACGGCGTATTGAGCGAACCGAACGACCAGGACGTTTATAGCTTCGTTGCAACGGCTGGAACCGAAGTGTGGTTCGACATCGATAGCACTCGCTATTCCCTGGATACCGTGATCGAAATCTTGAATGCGAACGGAGACTTGTTGGCGCGAAGCGACGATAGTACCAATGAGCAAGCAGGTACCGATACGATCTTTACGACGCCGCTGATCGATTCGCGAAATGCGAACCCCATCGTGCGTCGTGTTAATTCGGCATCGCGTCGTAACGAATCTGGATTGCTCAAGGACGATAATACCACGAATCCCAAGGATGCGGCTGTTCGAATTCTCTTGCCCGGTGTTGCTGGCAGCACCAGTAGCTACTTCTTCCGAGTTCGAAGCAAGAGCTTGAATGTCGAAAATTCTTCTGCCGGACTAACGAGTGGATCCTACACTGTTCAAGTACGTTTGCGAGACCAGCAAGAGTATCCTGGATCGACGGTCCAGTTTGCCGACATTCGGTACGCAACCAACGGTGTTTATACCTCCGGCTTGCCATTCCATTCACCATTGACGGGTGAAGCCAATGCAAGCATGTTCGACGGAACGGATGACAACGTTACCCATGTGGGCAACGTACACATGTCGGACCGCGGCGCGATCAGCGTTGCAGGTGCGATTTCGGGTGGTCGACCCAATGTGATGACTTTCGACATTGGTGATATCGATTTGATTCGAGCCAGTGGAACTTCGCGATATCCGATCTCGATCGATGTTGATTACGCCGATGGACTCAATCGACCTGACTTGACTGCGACGTTGTTTGGCCCTGGCGGCAACATTATTGCTACTTCCTTGGACAGCAATATCATCGACGACCGTCCCGGTCCGATGAAGGGATCCGATTTGTCGGACTTGAGTCGTGGATCGGTGGGAGCGCGCGATCCGTTCATTGGCCCTGTTTCGCTGGCGCGTGGCCGGTACCGGTTGGTCATTAACGGTGGCAATGGCGATTACCAAGTAGAAATCCGCAAGTCGGACAACGCGACTCGAAGCACTTCCAGCGTTTATCGTGGATCCAACAGCACTTCGGTGCAAATCTCCGACGGACTTGTCATTCCGGACAAGAGCGTTGTGGAATTGAGTGACGGCTCGAATCGAGTTCGGTTTCAGTTCACTTACGATGGAACTTTTGATTTCGGTAACACGCCTGTACCGATTTCAGCAACGAGCACACGCGTTCAAATAGCAGATGCATTCCGCGATGCGGTGAACACCATGTTTACCCAGAACAGATTCCGCGTTACGGTAGCAAACACCGACGGACCGATCGTGTTCCCAGCAGTAGCTGCAACCAGCACGATTGTGAATTTTGTTGGTGATGTGGAGTTCGTCAGCGGAGCAGATCTCTTCGGAGTCGATAGTGTGCTGGTGTTCACGGGTATTGGCGATGTGAATATTCATCGCGACCAGGGCCAGTTCATTATCAACGCTTCCACCGTTTCGGATGCACGTGACTATGGTGTTTTTTCAGGTCCAGCGGATTTGTATTATGCAGATGGACGAGCGGCACAACCACTCTATCTAATCGGTGGTCCGACGTTCTTGTCGAACCAAGCAGGAGCACCTTCATTGGGTGGACAATATGCGCGTAAGTTACCGGTACTAAACACAGTTCCCTTTGGCGTTGGTTCGGGTTCGGTTGCTGAGAGAGCCGGTGTTGCACCAGGCTTGGTTGTCGTGAACAACATCTTGGATTCGTCTGGGTTGGGTGGGATTCATGTTTCGGGGCAAACCCCGATGTGGCGAATCACGGCATTTCCAGGTAAGAACGATGATTTGCCCGCGAATATAAACTTCCCTGAGATCCCTGACCACTCCGGGTCCTTCCATGCGGATGGTGACTTGTTAGTTCTGGACTATGGTCGGCAACGAGTCACCTTTGAGTTCGAGGATTTGTCGGGAGCCGATGCAGGCGGGCCGATTCTTGGTAGCGGCGTGATTGGGGGTAATGGTTGGGGTGCGAACAATGTCCCGATTCACTATCGGGAAGATGCTGGCCAACTTTACTTAAGGTCGCCCGATATTCCATCGGGATATTCGACCGATGAAGTGGTGAAGTCAATTCGTGACGCGATCCATGCAAGTACCTTGGTTACCAGTGGAACGACTCAAAATCTACGCAGTTGGCTAGAGCCAGAGGGTAGGTTTGTTTTGCCGACGGATCCTGCAAACTTTGGCGGAAGTGAGAATTCGATCATTATTGAAGGCCCACAAGCCATACAGTACGTTGGTAGGGCAGGAAATCCGCTCGAGATTGTTCGCCTGGGTGAATATCAAGCTGCTCCGTTTATGCGAGCGGTCAATAACACGATTATCGGTAACGATGGTCGGGCTTCGTTCAATGCGGAACGCATCGACTCGGATGCTAACGACACGATTGCAGGAGCCGCTGAAACCTGGCAAGGAACGGGAACCAATACGAACACCTACACCGTGGACGGGGTGTTGCGTGCCGATCCTCTTTCGACCGGTTCGTCGGATGTCGATTTGTACAAGTTTTATTTGAACGTGGGAGACCGCGTTCTCATCGATGTGGACACATCGGCAACCGCTACCTTGGATTCCGCACTGAAGGTGTTTGATGCGTCTGGTCGCGCCCAGATTGTATCGACGGGAGCCGACATTACGACGTCGGACAATCGTAACGCGCCAGGTGAGAATCAAGCTCGCGACGCATACGTTGATTTCACAGCAAGCGTGGCCGGGGTCTATTACGCAGCGATCAGTGCATCAGGCAATACCAACTACGACCCCTTGTCCCTTGCGGATCGACGCCGCGGCGCGACGAGCGGTGCATACACATTGAATTTGAAGGTTTTGAAGCCTGAGAGTTTTGTGATCACGGTCCAGGATCCTTCTGCTTATCAAGACGGCGAGACCTTCACGATCGATCAAGTGGCGGACTTTGCGAACACGACGAGCCGCTCGAGAACCTTTGAATTTACTCGTTCAGGAAACGTTCAAGCTGGAAATGTACCTGTTTACATCGGGGATAACTACAACTACCCCGATATGGCTCGGGCGATTGCGGGCGCCATCAATGCGGCTGGTATGTTGAACATACAGAATCTTGACAACGGAGATTTTGGCTTGGCCAACCCGTTGGCTCCCGTTTCTGCGATTGCCTTGGGCGGTATCAACGGGCATGATCCAACGATGGATGTAGCGGGTGGTTCGCATGGCGACTTGGGTATCAACTCCGGCAACATTCGAGGCGGTCAGGTTCAAGCAGGTTTGGGACGCTATCGAGGCTTGTTTGACCAAGGCGCTGGCAGCGACCAGTCTCCCTTTGATCAATCGGTAAATCGCGGGCATTTTAATCGCAGTATGGGCCATGATCGTACAATGTCCTCGGCGTTTAATAATACGAATGGTCGGCCAGTAACGTCGCTTGGTAATGGTACGACGGAGAAGTATGTCGTTGTTCGGAATGCGACCAGCATTACCAGCAACGGAAGCATTCAGGTCGATAAGGACACTGGGGCGAACAATAATCTCAATCAAATCCTGCCAGAGAGCGGTATTCTTGTAATGGGTGGTGCAACGCCAACCGTTATGAATAACGTCTTCTTGAATGTGCAGACACCGATTGTTCAAGAATCGAATGCTGCAGCTCGGCCTTCGGCTGTGGTAGTGGGCGGAAATACGTACCAATACTTTGAGACAAGAGCAGCGTTTGCGTATCTCGGCCGGGGCGTAGAAGCTTCGCCGACCAACGTTCCAAATACAAGTCTAGACTTCAACTTCACGGCTGGAGATACCGAGAAGTTGTTTGTGGATGCACCCGGTGGTCAATTCCTGCCAGGGACAAGTTCGCAAGTGATCGATAGCTCGATCGATTCGTTGCCAGAACGAGCTGGATTCCGTGCAGTCAAACAAGCGATTGGAATTGCACCTTCGCCAGTCTTGGCTCCGGATCGCGATCATACCGGTCAGCTGCGTTCCGATGATCCGAATATCGCACCACCAAGCGGCTTGGGCGGAAACGTGTTTAAGGACCGTGGTGCAACCGATCGCTCGGACTTCGTTGGGCCAACTGCTGTAACCATCAACCCGATTGATAACGACGCAGAGCGTGTGGATATCGATGCAACGGCTTCCGTATTGCGGTTGAGCTCCGGTGTATATCCTGAGTTCCGAATCCAGCTGAAGGATGGTTTCGAGTCATCCAACCTGCAAGCAGGAACTGGAATCGATGACGATTCGGTCGTCGGTCGCGATGGAGGTAATCGGTTGCCAGGATCCGTTCTCACGATCACGGAGAATGGTCGACTTCTGACCGAAGGCATCGATTACGTATTCTCGTACAACCGTACTACCAATGAAATCATTTTGAAGCCGTTGGCGGGTATTTGGAAGAACGAGCGAGTTTACGACATTACGCTCAATAACAAGGATCGCTTCGTCATTGATGCGGCCGCAGGAGACGACGTAAGTGACGGTGATACCTTCGTTGTACGAGATAGTCGTGGTGGAAACGTCACCTTTGAATACGAAAGTGGATTCCGGCTTCAGATGCCAAAGAGCTTGGAGCTGAACATTCCGTTGGCTGGTGGCGGCGCGGGCGGAATTGCAGACGGCGACCGGTTTGTTCTAAACAATGGAACCACAAGCGTTACCTTTGAGTTTGACAGTAACAACAACACTATTGCTGGCACAACTCGCATTCCGTTTACGACCCTGTCGTCACGAACGGAGATCGCAACTGCGATTCTCAATGCCGTTTCGCTTGTTCCTAATATTCAGGCGAAGATCGATGCTCCTTCCGGGAGATTGTTGATCAACGCACGAGCAGGCGCTTGGTTGGATACCAACAATTCAGGATCTTTGACTCAGCCGTTGGCGAACACAGGTCTGTTGGTTCCATTGCCCAATGCCATCATTGACGGTCGTACGTTCCAAGTGAACGATGGAAATACATCGGTTGTTTTTGAATTCAATCGCAACGCGACCGCACCGAACCCGAATGGCAATGTGCGTATCAATGTGGCACAGTCGACGACAGCCGCTCAGGTAGCTGCTCTGATCAAGGCTGCCATGGACGGGACGGCGTTGAGATTGACTTCGCAGATAGTCGATGGCAACAAGCTATTCCTTGGCTTGCCGAAGACAGGCAGTGTAGCGGTCGGGACCTCTGGCTTGGTTTCCGTGGGCGTTTCAAGAATGCTTGCGGATGGTCAGTCTTTTGTTATCACCAGGACCGTTGGATCCGTAGTAACCAGCAGCACTTTTGAATTGGATTTCAACGGGTTGAGCTCGGTACCGAACAGCACGTTGGTATCGCTTCTCTCGACTGACAGTCAGATCGAAGTGGGGCAAAAGGTTGCGGATGCTATTCGAAATGCAGGATTGAATTTGAATCCGGTGCACTTGGGCGATGGCAATATCTCCATTGGTGGCACCTCGGAGTATACCATTTCGGTGGCAAACGCTCCGACCATGGGATTGTTTGGAGAGCCAGGAGTTCAGGGCAATACAACCTTGGATATTCTAGACACTTTGTTGCTGCAAGTGCCAATCCTTGGGGGAACTGCGATTGTAGAGGACAGTACCTTCTCAATCACCAACAATGGCCGTACTGTTGTCTTCGAGTTCGATGGAGACTTAAGCGGTTCGACTGTACCAAATAGCCGAGTGATTCGATTCACAACGGCTCAGTCGGCAGACCAGATAGCAACTGCTATGTTGCCGATCATTCAGAATGCAGGTCTCGGAATCGTCCCACGCAACATCGGTAATGGGCGTATTGATCTTGGCTCACTCCCGACCTCGTCGGTGTCGGTCATGAACTCCAGGTTGACCACAGGCAGGTCCAATGTGAATGATGGAGAGTTCTTTATCATTAGCAATGGTCTGGTTACAGTCACTTTCGAATTTGAGAATCTTAGTGTCGCTAATGGTCGGGACCCATCGCGAGTGCCTGTTCGCTACAACGATCAGAGCTCGAAGAACGATGTATTCTTGGCGATGAAAGCGGCGATTGAGTCGTCCACATTGGGGCTTCAAACGGAAGTTCAGGCCAACGGTATTCGTTTGATCGATACGCCGTTGTTCACAACGACGATTGCAAATGCACCTAGCTTAAGTTTGACCGGCGTAGCTGGCGGGGCTGTGCCGATTCGATTTGTTCAAGATGCATCCTTCACACCGGAGAAGATGCAAAAGGCCATCATTGATGCGATCAATCAAGCACAACGCGATGGGCGAACAACTTTGCAGTCCAAGTTGCGTGGCGGTTCGACATTGTTTGTTGAAAACGCTAGCACGATCAGTGCTGGGGTAAGCAGCTTCTTCTTGCGAGGTATTCAAGATCATGCAGACAATTTCTTGAAGAGCAACCGCATCAACAATGAAACTCAGTTCACCATTTTGATGCCTGGTGTCTTGCTAGATTTTGGTGATACTCCTGATCCTGTAACGACGACTCCGGGCCGTTACCCAACCTCGCTTGCCTTTGATGGTGCTCGGCACGTATCGAACGCGACGGCCCTACGACTGGGTCCAACCATCAGTTCTGAGCTAGATGGTTCGCCGACTCCCAAGGCGGACGCGGATGTGGGTGACGACGGTGTTATGTTCCAATTCCAAGGTGCTAGCAAGCCGATGTTTAATCGGAATGTCGACACGACCGTTACGGTAACATTGACACAGCCCGGTATTGTGGATGGCTGGATCGACTTTAATGCTGACGGCGACTGGACCGATGCGGGCGAGAACGTCCTGAGCGGTGTTGTCTTTACGGAATCGACGTTGTCACAAACGTTCCAGATTCGAGTTCCAGCGAACGCACCCGTACCGACAGTGAGCACGAATTCATTCGCACGTTTCCGAGCCTCTACAGCGGGGAATACCTTGCCAACAGGCTTGGCGTTAGATGGTGAAGTCGAAGATTACTTGGTTCGAATTGTTCCCGGCATTCCACCAGTGGGTACTTCCGATAGTTACACCATGAATGAAGATCAGAACGGGGGTTACGTAACCACAGATCCGACCGGTAGCTTGACGCCAGCAAACAGTGTTGACAATGGCGTTCTGGCGAATGATTTGAGTCGGGATGGACGACCTTTGCTTGCGAGAGTTTTGACCCCGCCACAAAACGTGGTTGCCAATTCGTTTGTGTTCAATCCAGATGGAACATTTACCTACGTTCCTACCCCCAATTATTTTGGTCAGGATACGTTTGTTTACCTGAGCTACGTCAACATTGACCTTGCCGAGAACGAGATTCTTGAATCTTTAGTACCAACAACGGTTACGTTTACGATTCGACCGGTGAACGATGTACCAACAGCGGGCAACTTCAGCCAAATCATTGATGAAGACGTTCCGTTGACCCTAACAACTCAGCAAGTGATCGCACTCAGCTCAGCATTGCCAGGTCCAGCCAACGAATCCAATCAACAGCTGAGCTTGTCGCTGCCGTCCGGAGCTTCGACTCAAGGTGGAACGGTTAGCATCGTCAACGGTGCCATTCTTTACACTCCTCAACAGGATTTCAGTGGCGAAGATACGTTCACGTTTACTTTGACCGATAACGGGTTAACGGGTACGAACTTCGACCCGCTTAGCATCACTCGAACCGTCACAATCACGGTTCGCGATAAGAACGATGCTCCGATTGTGACTCCGAAGTCGTTTACGATTGCAGAGGATGGGTCGGATGTTCGGTCAACCAATTTCTATATCAATAACGATACGGCAGGACCAACTCCTGAGTTGTTGCCACCGAATGCACAAACCATTAGTTTTACTTCGGTAGAGCCACGAAGTGAGTTCGGAGGAACGGTGTCTTTGGCCAATGGTCAGATTACCTACCGACCCGCTCTCGACTTCAATGGTACGGATAGAATCTATTACACGATTACGGATAACGGTACCAGCCAAGGGCTAGCTGACCCACAGTCGTCACGAGGTACCGTGACGGTAACAGTCGATCCGAGATTGGACGATCCACGAGTGTCGGCCCAGTTCGGCACCTTGAACATGGCCGAAGATGCTCCAGCACGCGTTTTGTCCTTTGCCGATTACTTCTTCGATCCAGATGTAATCCCCAACGGAGAAGTGCTAACCTATCGAATCCTATCCAACAGCAACCCAGGTTTGGTTGAACCGACGCTGGCAGGTGGAAGCGTAACGATCCAGCCTAAGCCGGATCAAAATGGAACGGCGGTTATTGTCTTCGAAGCTCGAGACAATACCGATCGCTTTGTCACCAACACTCTGACTGTGATCGTTTCAGAGGCGGTCGATAGCCCTAGGCTTGTTAGTCCGTTGCCGAATCTGAACGTCAATGAAGACGCAACGATTCCACCCATCACGCTGTCGCCTCAGTACTTCTTTGATCCAGACATCATTAACGGTGATACGCTCACCTTTAGTGTCACCACTAGCAATGAAGGCTTGGTTAGTGCTGCGATTGACAATGGGCAGTTAAGGTTGACGCTGGTTCCGAACGCTTCGGGTATTGCGACGATCACGGTGCGAGCCGTGGATGCCGCAGGTAACGCAGTCGAAGATAGCTTTGATGTCAACATCGAAGCGGTCAACGATGCTCCGCGTGCGGTCAACGATTTGTTCTATCAGACGCGTCAAACGGTCGACTTGCGAACGACGGATGCTCGTGGGACCCTGACGCCGACCACACAAAACGACAATGGTGTTTTGGCCAATGATTCCGATATCGAAGGCAATACATTTACGGCGAGATTGCGAACGGCTCCCACCTTTGGAACGGTCACTATCAACCCAGATGGAACCTTCCTCTATTCGCCGCGCAATGCACTTCAAGGTACGGTGGATTCCTTCGAGTACGAAGCGGTGGATTCCTTGGGTGCGGTGAGCTTGCCAGGTCGAGTGAACATCACGATCACGGCACCGCCTCCAGCACGTCATCAGAATCAGCAATTGAATCAGGACGTGAACGCGGACACCTTTGTTTCACCGATCGATGTGCTTTTGGTTGTTAACTTTATCAACTTCAGTGGTCAGTCGTCGATTTCGGTGATTGGTTTGCCGGACCCACCACCGTATCGCGACGTGAACGGAGACAACTCGATCAATGCCCTCGATGTGCTTGACTTAATCAACTACATCAACAGGCGTGGCAATGGTGAGGGCGAGGGTGAGGGCCGTTCGTACGTGGGGCTTACCGTCGACACGACATCGGTCGCTGCACCGTTTGTGAATTCGGGTTCGCTGGGATGGAGCTCGGATGTCATGCGAAGTGCACCGAACCTTGGTACAACTATGCAAGTAGTGGCCGAGGGTGGGCGATTGGCAAACGCTGCGATGCCATGGACTGGGACGTCTGAAAAGACGAGTGCCCCGAGCTTGGCAGAGTACCTAGCAAGCTTCGGAAATGAGGCCGAAGAAGAGGCGGAACGGATTGCCAAATTGGTAGGCACCGGACCGCAAAAAGAAGACTACGAATCGTTAGATTCCTTCTTTGCGGAAGCATTCGGACAATAGATTGTGTTTCGCTCAAGCCGGTATCTCGACAGAGGTACCGGCTCCAACTAACTAGTAATCAACCCCATTTTCTTTTTTCAGTCTGCAAAGTCTCTAAGGTTCATCCAATATGGGAATTGACGCATCCAAATCGACCTATCGCAATCGAGCAACGATCCAAGCGCGCCGGAATCAACTTCGCTCGCTCCTTTGTGAGACTCTCGAACGCCGCGAGCTGATGGCGATCGATGGGCCTCGATTGTTGTCGATCGCTCCGAATTCGGGTGAAATTTTTTCGACGACAAGCCCTAACACGTTGGACGAATCGCCGCGCGAGCTGGTATTACGATTCGACTCAGCGATTGCTCCAGCGACGCTTCAAAATGGAATACGGATCAGCCGTTCGGGCGGGGATGGAGTCTTAGGAACTTCCGTCCTGAACGTCATTCCGGACGTGGTTATACCACCAGCCTTTTTGAACTTCCCTGATCCTACGAATCAACGCATTGTGGCAGCGCGCTTCTCACAGCCATTGCCGGACGACCTTTACAATGTTGAGATCTTTGGGGCTGCGGTGGATGGTGGGTCGCCGATCCGCGATACCCGTGGTCTAACACTTTTGACAGGTGGTAGCGGCAAAGTCACTTACCAATTTGATCTTGAAATTGGTACCAAGATCATTGCGGTTGTTCCGCAGCCAATCGACCGAAGCGTTAGCGGTGTTTTAACCCAGCGCAGCAGAGATATTGAAGTTTATTTTAATGATGGTGAGCTGTTTGAAAGGTCGGTAACGACGGGCTTTTCGAATCCTAATCCGCCGGTGGTGGATCCCCAGTTTTATAATCTGATTTTCACGAATGAATCCATCAGCCCTAACGATGACGAGTCCTTTCGACCAACGACCATCACCTATGATTCGGTGCTTCGAAGAGCAACGCTTACCTTCCAACAGGATTTAGATCAGCTGCCGACCATCAAAGGGTCTGGTACCTTTCGATTGCGAGTTGGGTCCAACGACCCTGTTGCCTCTCGGTTGAATCCGGTTTCGCCAATGAGTCTTGATTTGTTGACGGTTCCAAGTGATCCAGGTGGGGTTCTGAGCGCAGCACGAGATCTAGGGGCCGTGAATGGATCGTTTTCGACAGTGATTTCGCAAGAGATTCGATCCGTCAATCCATTGATTTTGGACTTCCCTGGATCCAATTTTGAGCCTGGGCATCGGGACATTCAGGATGAGACGCATTTGGGTGGGGAATCTGGAGATTTCGCCGATGCGAATCCGGAGATTACGACGGTGCTCTACAGTTTCATGGACAATCAGTCTTATGGAAGGGACATTGCTAACCGACCTGTATTTAGTTCGATCACACCAGAGCAGAAGCAACGCGTCCGAGAAGTTTTTGAGTTCTACTCAGCACAACTTGGAATCGATGTGGTGGAACATCTTGGTCCAACCGTAGATGGGGATGGAATCAAAAAAATTGTCGTTGGTGATTTAGCTCCAAACGGCGGCGAGAGCGGACCAGGGGATGTGATTGGTTTGGCCGCGTTGGGTGGTGAATTGGCCATCATGGACGGCTCGGAAGCTTGGGACAATACGTTCGGATATGGTTCTAACATTCCGGGAACGCAGAGCTTCTTTGAAACATCATTGCATGAGATCGGGCACTTGTTGGGATTGGGGCACACCTATGATTTGCCACCCGGAACTCTGCAAGGCAGCAATGGGGCGCTTGGAAGTCCGGCCAATCCGCTCGAACAAGTCTTCCCTGGCAATCACGATGTAGTCCATGGGCAGCATATGTTTCGTCCTGATAACCGAGACGTCGATTTGTATCGATTCACGGTAGCGCCAGGTACTCGTGGCGAATTGAGAGCCGAGACAATCGCAGAGCGGCTTAACAGTTCCAGCAACCTGGATACTTATTTGGCATTGATGAAGCGAGAAACCAATGGAACGTTGACCATTGTTGCTGCCAACAACAATTACTTCAGCGAAGATTCGTTGGTGATGGCGAATCTGGAGCCGGGCGAGTACTTCTTGTCGGTGACGGCCAAGGGTAACGAAGACAATAATCCCCTGATCACCAATTCCGGTAGCGGTGGTGCAAGTCAGGGTAACTACCAACTGCGCCTTGATTTCAAGAGTTCAGTCGCAAGCAGTTTATCCGAAAGCCATTCCATCAACACAAGTTTACCAAAGACGGCCCTGGATGGTGACGGAGATGGACTGGCTGGCGGCAATTTTGAGTTTTGGTTCCGAGCAGCGACAGCGTTCACACCAGCGACAAATCCAACGACACGGACTTTGTTTGTGGACAAGGCCTTCGCGGGTGCGACCCGCAATGGCTCCCTGGCCAATCCATTCAATCGAATCGTAGAAGCCACCGCGGTAGCGCGACCGGGCGACATCATTCGCTTGGTGGGGGACAATCGCACTCCCGATAATTTGACTGATGATGCGGCTTTTGAGATTGGTGATGGTGGAGGATCGGTTGGAACGCTTCGTGATGGATCGACGTTAAGCGTGCCTCGAGGGGTTACTTTGATGATCGACTCTGGGGCCATTTTCAAGTTCGGTGGCAGCCGTATTTTGGTTGGTAGCAACGACAGTACGACGGACCGCAGTGGGGCTGCGATTCAGGTCTTGGGTACTCCGCAAAGACCTGTGTACTTCACAAGCTATTCCGATGAAAGCTTGGGTAGAGACACCAATCCGTTGAACACGGTTCCTACGCCAGGAAACTGGGGTGGTATCGAAATTCGAAACGATTTCGATAGGGCTCAAGGACGATTTGATCGCGAACGCGAAGGTATTTTCCTCAATACGATCTCCAATGCAGATATGCGATTTGGTGGAGGATTGGTCGGTGTAGGAGCATTGGCAAAGACAGTCAATCCGATTGACTTGTCGGAGGCTCGACCATTGATCGTGGGAAATAGAATTTCGTTCAGCGCGGATGCGGCAATGAGCGCTGATCCGAATAGCTTCGAGGAAACCCTATTCACCGAACAACGTTATCAAAATGGTGGTAGCTTCATTCCGGATTACACACGGATTGGTCCGGATATTCGTTCCAACACACTGTTGGATAACTCCACGAACGGACTTTTCGTTCGCATTGATACACTAGCAGGCTCCGGCTTGAAGTCGCTAGGGGTGCCGGCTCGCATCAACGATTCAGAGATCACCATTGTGTTGGGCGAGAACGTTGTCATCGAAGGAACTCCGGGTGGATCTTTGGCTGAAATGATAGGTCCAGAGGTATCGCTTGTTTCACTCAATGTGGTCTTGCCAACAGGTGGAAGCACTGGCTTTGCGGCGGCGACCGGTTTGGAGTACATGATTACCTATGTAGATCGATTCGGCCAAGAGAGCCTGCCTAGCGCGGTGATGAACACGGTTGTGCCTATCAATCGATCTGTCCAGTTAGCAAATCTCCCCAGCGCAACTCTGGATTACGTATCGCGCAAGATTTATCGTCGCGAGAACAATGCAGGAGCGTTCCTGTTGGTATCGACAATCAACAAGGACGACACGGTCTTCGTTGACAATGGGCGATTCATCAATGGCTCCATGCAAACTTTGGGGCAAGTCGATTTACGGAGAGCCCGTCGCGACGCCAGCTTGGTGATTGATCCAGGCGTTGTTATCAAGAGCCAAGGGGGGCGGATTGAGGTCGGCATCGGGGCCACCATGTTGGCTGAAGGTACTATTGCCAAACCTATCGTGTTCACCTCGAGACGTGATGATCGCTATGGCGCAGCGGGAAGTCTTGCGAGCCTCGCAGAAGCACGCGAAGGGTATGATACCAACAATGACGGTTCCGCCTCGGTGGGTGGTGCGGGAGACTGGGCTGGTATTATTTCTCGTCATTTGGGCGAATTGAGCATCGACAACGCAGTCATTACCTTTGGCGGTGGTGAGTCGCGTATTCCCGGTGGTTTCGCATCGTTTAATGCGATTGAGGCCTACCAGTCGTCGCTTCGTCTGACAAACTCCGTGATTGAAAACAATGGATCGGGTGCAGCCCGACCTGGAACGACCAACCGTGACGCTCGAGGAGTGAACGAAGAAGCGGTGATCTTTGTGCTCGCAAGCCAACCGGTCATTCTTAACAATGCGATACGAAACAATGCAGTAGCCGACACTGCCGCGGTAAGCATTGACGCGAATGCAATGAATACGAAGCGAGTTGTCGATTATGGCCGCTCGACAGGTCCCAACCAACGCGAAAGCATCGGTCTTGGCAATTTCGGTCCCCTGGTGACGAATAACCGTCTTGGTGGTAATGCTCTGAATGGAATGCGAGTTCGCGGAGCAACGTTAACGACCGAAAGTGTTTGGGATGATACGGACATTGTTCACATCTTGCAAAGCGAGATCATTGTACCGGACTTCCATACCTATGGTGGATTAAGGTTGACCAGCAAGTCGAACGAAAGCTTGGTCGTCAAGCTTTCGGGTACCAACGCTGGGTTTACAGCAACGGGACAACCATTAGATATCATCGACCGCATTGGCGGTTCGGTACAGTTTTTGGGGTCGCCAGGTTTCCCTGTCGTGTTGACCAGCCTAAGCGACGACTCGATTGGAGCAGGGTTTGGGTTTGATGGTCGATCGTTATTGGATACTAACAATAACGGCAGTTCCCAAGGGGTCGTCGGTGATTGGCGATCGATCCGTGTTGACGCATTCGCCAACGATCGAAATGTGGATCAAGCGTACGAACGTGAAGCGGATCTCATTTCCAATGAAGGCGTTAACGACTTCCCAGACGACGCTCAGGACATTGGTCAAGTTGCCGCCAACATCAATGCAGGTGACGAAAACATTCGCCTCGGAACAACACTTACCGGTTCGATCGCCTCCCCGAGCGATATCGACGTGTATCGATTCACGGGAACGGCCGGAACGATGGTTTGGATCGATATTGATCAAACATCGGGTTCGCTTGACACGGTGGTAGAACTGATCGACGGAAACGGGCAAATTATTGCGCTGAGCGATAACTCCGTGGATGAGTCTATCGCGGGTTCGGTCTTTTTTGATCAGTCTCAGATTCCGATCAATCGTACCTTCCCGATGGATCAGATGGCATCGGTCAAACGCAACGCGTTGAGCAATGCCCAGGTGGATTTCTTGAGCACGAATCCCTTGGATGCTGGCTTCCGAGTGTCGCTGCCGGGATCGGCTAACAGCATCAACGATTACTTTATTCGTGTGCGTAGCAGCAACGTGACGCCGACGACGGTGAACCCGTTGTCACGTCTCACCGATCCCGCTTTGGTTCGCGAGGGCATCTCGGTCGGTCTCTACAAGCTCCAAGTTCGATTGCAACAAACGCAAGAGGTGTCCGGTTCCACGGTTCGTTTTGCAGACATTCGCTTTGCAACGCGTGGTTTAGATGTTTCAGGCCAGCCTATGCATTCGATGCTAGTGGGTGAAACTGGTGAGGCGGATCCAGCGGAAGGTGTTTCGAATCTTCCGAACCCACAGCCAGTGGGGAATGTTTTGGCGAGTGATCGAAGTGCAATCTCGATTGCTGGTCGATTGACTACGAATCAGGATGTGGATGCTTTCAGGTTCACGGTTGCCCGCCAAGGGATTCAACAGGTGAGCACTACGGCAGATAGTCATATCTCGGTCATCATTGATATTGACTACGCGGATGGACTTGGACGTGCAAATACACAACTTGCTGTTTACACAGCGGCTGGTCAGCTTGTTCTGGTCGCGGATGATTCCAACATCCATGACGATCAAGTCGCTCCGACCCAAGAGGGTAACACGTCTGATCTATCACGAGGTTCGTTCGGTAAACGCGATGCTTTCCTCGGACCTATCGAGCTACCCGCTGGTGATTACATCCTAGCCATCTTCAACAAATCGCAATCCGTCGCTGAATTGGTCGATAAGTACACCGTTAGCGGGGTGGGTGATTCAAGGTTTGAACCAATTGACTCGGTAATCCGAATTGCGGAAGATCGATTTGATACGTTACCGCCAATGAGACAAACTACGGCTGCGCCAGCTGAGCGCGAAGACCTTTTTGCGACGGGTGCTTTGCTGACTTCAGCTGTTCCCTTCAATTTCTCAGACGTGGCTATGTTCAGTGTGAGTGGCCGACGGGTCAACACAGCTAATCCGTTGACCGGTGCGCTCGAATCGAGAATGAGTGCGGACGGAGCGACGCCAATCGATTACGGTACGAACGGCAACTCGATTACGGATTTGGCTGTTTCACCTGCAGGAAAAGGGGTGGGCTTTCAAACTCCAGATGGTACGACAACGGATGCGAACTCAGGTCAGTTTGTCGGACTTGATTTCGGTAACGGTGCCGATGCAACGGGAGCCAGTGGTCTATTAACGACAACGACCAGACTGGTTCCGGGGGGAACCACGTTTGAAGTGATCCAGGTTCCTGTGAATGGTAATAACGTCGGCGTTGGCATGCGGTTTGACGGATATACCTATTCCAGTAATTTTGCTTCGAACAATATCGCCAGCTTGTGGGGTGTTGCCTCGCGGTATTCTGACACGAATGCTCGCCAGCCAATTATGGGATTTGACGCCAATGGCGCTTATACGGTCGTAGGTGTTGGGACGGCTGTTGTTTCCAAGAATGCTCTGTACCGGTTGAGTTCCTACAGTGGGACAGTAGGAACTGCACTCGATCCTAATGGTACAAACCTCGATAATAACGAGCGTGGTTGGGGCGCTGGTACCAGAATCATGGCGCACGGATTCTTTGTGCAATCAGGCTCCATCAACGCAAATCAAAACGTGAACGTAGTGCCGGCACTCGGTACGGTTTCGGGACTCGCATCGGTTGGCAATCGACTTTTCGCAGTGACGGAACTTGGTGAGCTGATGGGGATGACCCCAAGCGATTCGCAGCGACACGTTTTCTCCGATAGTTATGATGTTTTGCTTGATCCAGAAACCAACCAACCTATCGCTTTTTCGGGATTAACCGCAGGTCCACGCAGTCTTCAAGAGGGAACAATCAATTACTCTCAGATTTTGTTCGGAGTGACGGCGGCAGGGAGAATGTACGCGTTTGATACTGACGGCAACTTCTTGAACATCTTCCCCCGAGGGGCATCGTTCATCGATGGTGCGACAGCGCTGGGTGGTTCTCGAGGAATCAACTTCTCGTCTCTTGACTCCAATCTTTTCCACTTGAGTACTCGAGAAGGTACGATGGTCGGCCACGGTCGACAGCAGCCTTTTAACGATTCGAGCGATCTGCAAACCGGCAGTAATCGTTCGATCCGGTTCGCATATGCCGACCCGAATCAAGGCGTTGGAACTCAACCGAACTCAGCCAATGACATCTTCCGGGTTCCAGAGTTGTTCAATACCTACGCAGGTCCTGGTGGTGCTAGGGGTGCGATTGAATCTGGGCTTTTCGATTTAAGAAGCTATTCTCCAGACGACCAGCCTTACCTTTATTTCAATTATCTATTGAATACGCAAGATTTGGAAAATCCGATCGATGATGCTGCGGCTCTCGATACTTTCCGAGTTTACGGACGAGGGGCCGATGGAGTTGAAGTACTGTTGGCAACCAACAACGGAACAACGGGAACTGGAGGATATACATCTACTCGAACCAACTTCGGTGGTGCCGCTGGAGGCGGAGGTTCCGATGAATTCGACGTGGCGAACTCGCGAAATCAGGATGCATTCGGTCGCCATCGATTAACAACTCCGCTGTTCGACAATACTGCGGGATGGAGGCAAGCACGCGTCAGCCTTGCTTCTTTTGCTGGGAAGCAAGATGTGCGTCTACGCTTTGAGTTTTCGACAAGCGGAGATTTCCGAACAGCAGATGCCACTCGGGGCGGTCTTGAGTTGTTGGCTGTTCCTGGAGAACGGATTCAGGATGGAGATAACTTCACCGTTGGTGGCGAAACGTTCGAGTTTGATCTTGGACTTGTGCTGAATATTCCAAGTGGTCGAAGTGTGAAAACGGGTGACCGGATCATCGTTGGAGGGGATACGTTTACGTTCTCGAACACTCCAGGTGGTTTCAACATTCCGTTTGCAGCAACGGATTCTCCAGCTGGACTAGCTCTTGCGGTATCAGCTGTCCTTCAGGCAAACGGTTACACGGTTACCGCCAGTTCTGCGACCAGCAATCTCTTGAACGTCACGGAATTGAATGGGTTGCCTTTGTCGCCCATCGCGACCTACAACATCATCGGTGCGGACCCTGCTATCATTCAGGGGCTACCAGGCGTCGCTGGTGGGAATACCCTGTTGCCAATCACGAATGCGATGACGGCTGTGGAAGTTCGCGATGTGATTCGCGCTGGTTTGGCAGAAGCCTTGAACATTCTCGGTCAAGAGACGAATGTAGAGGTGTTCCGAGTACGCGGTAACTCGATTCTACTACACGATTCCAATGCGCTAACATTTACTAACAATCCCAATGCGCGAACAGGCAATCGTGGGGTTGTCGTCACGAGTAGCACGCGAGTTGGAGACATTTTTGGTCCAATTGATGCGGGTGGGAATCGTTTCACTTCCGCATCGCTTTCAGGGCGCAATAATGGAATTGGTGGAGTCGTGGGAGGACTTCAGATCGATGATATCATCATCGGTTTTGCTGAACGTGGGGAACAAGTTTTGAATGGTAGCACCGGTGCACAACTCCGTCCTGCCATATTAGCTACGCCGAACTACGAATCGGTGTTGGCACCAGGTCAACCACCACAAAACGAAGTGGAAATTGGCTCCTACCAAGTGGAGATTCGTGCTGCAGCGGATTACGGTTTATCCAAACAAGACGGTAATCTTTATTGGATCGATCCTGAAACGATGTTTCCTTCAGGTCGCACGTTTGGAACGAATGACCGCTTGGCGAAGACCATTTCTTTGCAAGTAACAGACACAAGCTTGATCGTGGATGGAAGTTCGTTCACCTTGAGCGACGGTAACAACACTCTCCGATTTGAATTCGATGTAGCAACCACCTTCAATGCGCTCCTGGACCCAGCAACTGGAGTTGCACAAGGAAATATCCCAATTCGAATTGCACCGAATGCGACAGCAGTTCAAATCGCGGCAGCGATTCGAGACGCGATCAACAGCACTGCGGCTCAAGCGAGTTTGAAGATCACTGCGTCTACTCGAGGTGATACGATCGGAGGTAGCCTCGCTTCCACATTGCCGCGAGCGAGCATTATTGACATCGCTGGCAATGTTTCGACGGATGTGCTTGGTGGTCTCGCGGGATTCGCGTTCGGCGGAGCACCAATCGTTCTAGCCTTTGGTCAGGACACTGGCTTTGGTGAAGATCTTGGCGATGCGAACCGACGACGTGAACAGGGGCAGTTTATCGTCTCTTCGAGCGTTGTTCGGGACTCCGCCGAGTTCGGAATCAACGTCAGTGCTGCCAACTCCGGAACAGACCCGCGTCCGTTCCCTGGTGTTGCTCGTAATTTGGTGACTCTCAATTCTTCGGACGTTGCTCCGGGGGTTGTCATTGCGAACAATGTCATCGAAAACAACCGTCAAGGTGGGATCCGAATTAGCGGTGCTCCGGGTGCAGTATCGACTTCGTTGGTAGAAGGTCCGATCGGCGTTGCCCGAGTCTTGAACAATACGATTGTTGGAGGGGGATCGTCGACGGGAAGTGTTGGGATCCAGGTTACGGAAAGAGCTTCGCCAACGATCATCAACAACATCCTCGCCGGACATTCCGTCGGTATCTCCGCGTCGGGCATTGGCACCCCAACGATCGTTCTGGGTGGAAACCTGTACCAACGGAATACGACGGATCGTACCCCAGGGGCGTTGACGGATTCTTTTGAAATTTTCTTGCAGCCCTCGGATCCGTTGTTCATCGATCAGGCTCGGCGACGTTACTATCCAGCGCCGTTGTCCCAAGCAATCGATTCCAGCATTGCATCGCTCGAAAATCGGTCGAGTCTAGAACAAGTGAAGGACGGTGTAGGACTACCTGTTAGTTCCATTTTAGCACCGACTTTCGATGTGAATGGACTGCGTCGTTCCGATGATCCGGATGTATCGACTCCTGCTGGGCAAGGTGGAAACGTCTTCATCGACCGCGGTGCCGTGGATCGTGTTGACTTTATCGGACCTGTCGCAATTATTCAGCGACCGCTCGATAACGATTCGCTCGGTATTGATGATGACACATCCAGCACTTACCTTCAATTGGAAGTAGGAAATCTCGACTTCTTTGAGATTCTCTTGGACGAGCGTACTGGAACAGGTACCGATACGCTAACGATTACTCCTGAATCAGTCATCTTGACCGAGAATGGCCGTCGATTGGTAGAAGGCTCGGATTACGTCTTTGGCTTCAGTGCGAATAGTCGAACGATTCGATTGACTCCTTTGGCAGGCTTTTGGCGAAACGATAGCATCTACGAGATCACGTTGAGCAACCGGCAAGCGTTGCAATTGAACATTCCATCGGGAAGATCTTTGACCGATGGTGCTTTGGCAACCGTCGTGGTTGGTACAACAACTCTTACCATGGAGTTTGATAGCAACGGAACCGTGGCTAGTGGAAACGTGCCGATCGCGTTTACATCAACATCCACGAGCGAATCGATTTCGGTTCAGATTTTCCGTGCTATTCGAGCCATCGGTGGTGGAGCTACAGTAACAGCCCTTGGAAGCGATGTATTGTTGTTGGACGGCGTAACCAGTGTTACTGGTTTACCGTTCGTCAGCTTGGTTCCGATCGAAGATATGGCTGCGAATCCTTTGCAGGCCAACCGATCGAACTCGTTGACGCAATTTACGATCGTGATGCCGGAAGTTGGTTTGGACTTTGGCGACGGGCCGATTCGAACGTTGTACGCCGATGATGGAGCGCGCAACGCGATCTTCCCAAGCGATTCCACAGGGCTATTATTGGGGGCTCGCGTGGACTCGGAAGCGGACGGAGTGCCTGGACCACTTGCAAACTCCGATGATCTTTTTGGGCAGCTCAACTCCAGTGGATTCGTTCTCAACGATGAAGACGGAGTGACCTTCACGGGAGTTTTCAACGAGCATGTGATTCCAGCGGTGACGGTGGCAGTGGTCGTCAATGGCGATGGCTACTTGGATGCCTGGTTCGATTGGAATCGGGATGGTGACTACACCGACGCAGGCGAGCAAGTACTGACTAGTGTTGGTGTCAGCAACGGAACCTTTACGTTCCTTCAGCAAGCACCTGCAGGAGCTAATCCAGGTTTCACGACCGCGCGATTCCGATTGAGCTCCAAGTCCGGCGTGCCAGATTTCGGCGTTGCAATTGGCGGGGAAGTGGAAGATTACTTGATCGAGGTTCTACCTGGTCATCCACCTGTGGCGGTCAACGACCCAGACCCTACTAAGGCGGCGCAATACCGTGTCAACGAAGAGAATGTTCTGATAGTTTCGGCAGCGGATGGAATTCTGTTTAACGACACGGATGTGGATATTCCTGTAGAGCTGCTTCAAGTGAAGGACGAAGACTTGTTGTTGCCTGGTGTCCAGCCTGTACGAGGACCGGCAAATGGTACGTTGGTTTTGAATCTGGATGGTTCATTCACTTATACACCTAACACCGATTTCTTTGGTCAGGATACCTTCACCTACCGAGTTACGGATCCACGATTGGTTAGCAATAACACAGCGACCGTGACGATCACTGTAAATCCAGTGAACGATGCTCCGCTTGCGTTCGATGATTTGGAACGCATTAACGAAGATACAATCACAGTTTGGGACGGAAGTCGTTTCACGAGCAATGATTTCAAGGGTGCAACAACGTTGGTTCCACCCACGTCGATTGCGAACGAAGAAAACCAGACACTAACCGTAGTCAATGCAAGATTTGTGCTTGCGGATAGGATTACGACGAGACCAGCACGAGCGGGGGAAAGTATCTCGGTTGTGGGTAACGTGATCCGATATGTCCCAGGCACCAACTACAACAATTCCATCGATGGCCCGGTTTTTGTTGAGCTAGAGATTTTGGACAATGGCGTCTCCGGATTCCCGGAGGGGCCAGACTTTAAGAATTCTTTCAGCATCTTGACCATCAACATTGATGCGATTAACGATTCGCCAAGCTTTAGTTTGGTGCAGCCTACTCCTCCGCCAGCTTTGCCGACCACAACTTCCGTTCCGACGATCAATGCCCTTGGCGAAATGTCGATGTCGGTGAGCGTTAATGAAGATTCTGCGACACAACGTCTCGCAATCTTCAGTGGAATCACCGCGGGCCCGGCTACGGCGGTGGATGAAATTGGTTTAGTGCCTGGATTGCCAGGTCAGGTTGTTAACATGAACGTGAATGTACGACCCCAGGACAATTATTTGTTTACGGCAACAGGTCGTCCGAGAGTCGTAAATCGTCAAGCGAATGGACAAGCCGAACTGGAGTTCACTCTTGTACCTGATGCTAACACCTTATTGTTGGGTCCGGCAATCGTAACGTTCCAATTGGACGACCAAGGTGGGCTTGGCGCGCCGCCCAACGGTCCGACAGGTCCGTTGTCGCGAATGCACACGGTTACCATTAATGCTCGACCAGTGAATGATCCTCCTATTGTGAGCGATGACAGCCGAACCTTCCGAGAGGATGTGGCTCAATCCTGGACCCAAACAGAGTTCCTTGCGAACGATACCACGGGACCAGCGAACGAGAATCGTCAAACATTGTCGATCGCGGATGCTCGTTTGGTTACTCCAAGAGCAGGCGAAACCCTGACTTTGGTCAATGGAGTTATCAGCTATACACCGGCACCCAACTACAACCGTTTGATCGGTGGAAATGTGTTGATCGAGCTTGATGTTCGCGATACGCTCGATGTAGGGGATCAAGGTTCCGTCCAAACACGAACAAGCATTCTTACGCTAACGATCACAGAGGAAAACGATTCTCCATCCTTTAGCTTGGTAGAGCTTGCACCGATTTCAACTGCTCCTGTTACCGATGCTGGGACAGGTGAAATGTCGATGACGGTTAACATCAATGAAGATGCGCCTACTCAGAACTTAAGGATTTTCAGCGGTGTTGCAGTTGCTCCACCGACAGCTTTGGACGAATTGGGTCTGGTTTCGAATCTACCTGGACAGCCTACCAATTTCATTGTGACTCTACGTCCACAGGACGTTGGTTTGTTCACTTCGACTGGTCAGCCTCGGGTGAACGTATTGGCGGGGGGGGCCGCCGAACTGGAGTTCACCCTCAGTGCAGACGTGAATTCATTAGCTTCCGGACCTGCTGTCGTAACGTTCCAAATGGACGATCGCGGTGGGTTTGGCGTTTTCCCAAATGGACCCACAGGCTCGACATCCATTGTTCATACTGTCACGATTAACGTTCGGCCGGTTAATGATCCACCGGTAGTCGGCAATGATTCCCGAACCATTCTTGAGGACGTTGCGCAATCTTGGCCACAAGCCGATTTCCTTGCGAACGATACCGTGGGGCCACCTAACGAAAGTGCCCAAACGCTGAGCATTGTCGGGGCTAGAATTATTTCTCCAACTTGGCCTGGTCAAAGTGTATCGGTTTCTAACGGAAGAATCGTTTACACCCCCGGTACCAACTACAACCGTATTATTGCGGGCAATGTTTTGGTCGCTCTAGATGTTCGTGATACTTTGGATGTAGGCGATCAAGGCGTTGTTCAAACGTCTGTTAGCACCTTGACCATCACGATCGATCCAGTGAACGACTCACCAGTCTTCAACTTGGTCCAAGTGGCACCAGTAACCAGTGCACCTACGACCAATCCAACGACGGGATCGATGTCGTTGACCTTGACCGTCGACGAAGATACCCCGACACCGAAGATCGCAATTTTCGATGGTATCGCCCCCGCTCCTGCGTTGGCGAACGATGAGCTTGGTTTGGTGAACGGATTGCCTTCTCAACCAACCGACTTCATTGTTACCGTTCGGCCTCAAGACCAATTTTTGTTTACCGCAACGGGGCGACCCACGGTGAACAAGTTGGCGAACGGCAGAGGCGAGATCGAGTTCACGCTTGCACCGAACGCGAACACTCCTGTTGGAAGTCCAGCGATCATTACCTTCCAGATCAATGATCAAAGTGGTTTGGCAAGCCCACCGAACGGTCCTACAGGCTCGTTCTCGCGAATCCACACAGTCACGCTTGCGGTAACGTCGGTCAATGACGCACCTGTTGCAGTGGCAGATCAGTACACTGTTAGCGAAGATGTTGTTCTGACAGTCCCTGGACCAGGGTTGCTTACCAATGACCAAGATGTCGATCTTCCTGATGATGTGTTATCCATCAATGGAAATATGGGAGTCAGTAGCCTAGGCGCGACCGTCTCGGTTGCTTCGAATGGACAGTTGACCTACAACCCACTTGCTGCTGTCGAACTTCAGCGACTTTTGGGTGGTGCAACTGCTAACGATACGTTCACGTACACCGTGCGAGATCGATTAGGGGCTGTCAGTGGTGTTGCAACAGTCACAGTAACTGTGTCGGGTGTGAACGACGCACCAGTTGCAGTGGACGATGTTGTGAACGTGCCCGTCAATACACCACGGGTAATCAGTGTTCTTGCTAACGATTCCGATGTAGACAACGCAATCAATCCAGCAACCATTGAAATTGGTGAGCTCCCTATTTTCGGCTCCATCACCGTCTTGGCGAATGGGCAAGTAGAGTATCGACCAAACACAGACTACCGAGGATTGGATACCTTCACATATCGAGTCCGCGATGTGTTGGGAAGAGCTTCGAATGAAGGACGAGTTCGAATCACCGTGAACTCGGCGCCTGTCGCCTTGCCAGATTCTGCGGTCGCTGGACGCGGTCAAACCATCTTGATTGATGTCCTACAAAACGACTCGGATCGCGATGGTACTTTGGATCCAAGCTCCGTCAGAATCGTAGGTGGACCAGATTCAGGCGTCGCGACTGTCCAGTCAAACGGTAAGGTTTCCTTCACGGCTAACGCACAGTTCCTTGGCTTGGCAACGTTCCAGTACATCGTTGCCGATAATGATGGCTTAGCTAGCAACATCGCCGATGTCACTATCAACGTGGTGCGGTCGATTTACCAAAATCCAGTCAACAATTTGGACGTCAACGCGGATACGTTTGTCTCCCCAATCGATGTTCTGATCGTGGTTAATGATATTAACTTCAATGGACCGCGATTGCTGCCTAATGGTCTTGCAACACCTCCGTACTTGGACGTGGATGGAGATCAGGGGGTTGGGCCACTGGACGTTCTGCAACTGATCAACTTTATCAATAGTCGCGGAGGGGCAGGTGCAGGCTCGGAAGGCAATGGTGAAGGTGAAGGTTTTGAATCATCCGGAGCCAGCCAAATCGATGTGGTTATGATGCCAATGGTCGAGGTGCTCAAGGTGAATCGCGAAGCTCTGCAGCAACTTGCGGTAGAAGAAGGCGTTGACTTGGCAGTTTCTTCCGAGGCCGATTCGGTGCTTTATGGTCCAATGCTACCGATCCTAGATGATGAAAATTCGGACTTGGCAGAATCGCTCGAAACTTATCTGGCTCGGTGGAATAACGCCAAGGAAGATGAACAATTCTCGCCGCTGGATTCTGTCTTCGCGGGTGAGG
This sequence comes from uncultured Pirellula sp., assembly GCA_903892365.1. GTDB lineage: Bacteria > Planctomycetota > Planctomycetia > Pirellulales > Pirellulaceae > JBKCUI01. Next base: position 25,731 of record CAITIF010000060.1, read on the forward strand.
ATTGGGAATAGTCTTATTAGGTTTTGATAGGGAACAATTCGAATAAAGAACGCATGCCCAGGCATGCGTTTTTTTATGGAGTTCGTAGTAACGTCGAGCAGTTGTCCCAACTACTTGGAACTGCGGACTAGGCTTCCTTCTCGACGGTAGTAATTAGAATTCAACGAATCTATTGCGTTTTGGGTGCTTGATCACCGGGGTAAAGTGCCAGCGACTGTGACTTGAGCTGGAGGATTGGCTACAAGCTT